>NZ_SFBO01000200.1:0-5193 GCF_007095705.1 Microcystis sp. Msp_OC_L_20101000_S702 | reverse complement strand
AGCTGAAAAGCTTACGTGGCAAGGGATAGAAAAAAGATCAAAAAATTTTGCCAAAAGGGGTTGACAAACCTGGGGAAGTTAGATACATTGGTAAATGCGCGGTTGAAGCAAAGCGAAAGCAAAGCGAAGCAAACGACGCTGGAACCTAGACAAAACAATAGTTTGAAAGCCAAGCAAAAAAAGCCTCGTTTAGAAGCAATTCTATAACAAAAAAGTCAAACCCGCAAGGGGGAGACAAAAAAAAGTCAAAAGAGTCAAACGATTCATCATGGAGAGTTTGATCCTGGCTCAGGATGAACGCTGGCGGCGTGCCTAACACATGCAAGTCGAACGGGAATCTTCGGATTCTAGTGGCGGACGGGTGAGTAACGCGTAAGAATCTAACTTCAGGACGGGGACAACAGTTGGAAACGACTGCTAATACCCGATGTGCCGCAAGGTGAAAACTAATTGGCCTGAAGAAGAGCTTGCGTCTGATTAGCTAGTTGGTGGGGTAAGAGCCTACCAAGGCGACGATCAGTAGCTGGTCTGAGAGGATGAGCAGCCACACTGGGACTGAGACACGGCCCAGACTCCTACGGGAGGCAGCAGTGGGGAATTTTCCGCAATGGGCGAAAGCCTGACGGAGCAACGCCGCGTGAGGGAGGAAGGTCTTTGGATTGTAAACCTCTTTTCTCAAGGAAGAAGTTCTGACGGTACTTGAGGAATCAGCCTCGGCTAACTCCGTGCCAGCAGCCGCGGTAATACGGGGGAGGCAAGCGTTATCCGGAATTATTGGGCGTAAAGCGTCCGCAGGTGGTCAGCCAAGTCTGCCGTCAAATCAGGTTGCTTAACGACCTAAAGGCGGTGGAAACTGGCAGACTAGAGAGCAGTAGGGGTAGCAGGAATTCCCAGTGTAGCGGTGAAATGCGTAGAGATTGGGAAGAACATCGGTGGCGAAAGCGTGCTACTGGGCTGTATCTGACACTCAGGGACGAAAGCTAGGGGAGCGAAAGGGATTAGATACCCCTGTAGTCCTAGCCGTAAACGATGGATACTAGGCGTGGCTTGTATCGACCCGAGCCGTGCCGAAGCTAACGCGTTAAGTATCCCGCCTGGGGAGTACGCACGCAAGTGTGAAACTCAAAGGAATTGACGGGGGCCCGCACAAGCGGTGGAGTATGTGGTTTAATTCGATGCAACGCGAAGAACCTTACCAAGACTTGACATGTCGCGAACCCTGGTGAAAGCTGGGGGTGCCTTCGGGAGCGCGAACACAGGTGGTGCATGGCTGTCGTCAGCTCGTGTCGTGAGATGTTGGGTTAAGTCCCGCAACGAGCGCAACCCTCGTTCTTAGTTGCCAGCATTAAGTTGGGGACTCTAAGGAGACTGCCGGTGACAAACCGGAGGAAGGTGGGGATGACGTCAAGTCAGCATGCCCCTTACGTCTTGGGCGACACACGTACTACAATGGTCGGGACAAAGGGCAGCGAACTCGCGAGAGCCAGCGAATCCCAGCAAACCCGGCCTCAGTTCAGATTGCAGGCTGCAACTCGCCTGCATGAAGGAGGAATCGCTAGTAATCGCCGGTCAGCATACGGCGGTGAATTCGTTCCCGGGCCTTGTACACACCGCCCGTCACACCATGGAAGCTGGTCACGCCCGAAGTCATTACCTCAACCGCAAGGAGGGGGATGCCTAAGGCAGGGCTAGTGACTGGGGTGAAGTCGTAACAAGGTAGCCGTACCGGAAGGTGTGGCTGGATCACCTCCTTAAAGGGAGACCTAATTCAGGTAGGAGACGAAAAAAAAGTAGTCGCTACCAAGAATCAATCCCAAAAGGTCGGAGCGAGGCGAAATTGGCTTTCAAACTAGGTTCTGGGTTCACACAAGACCTGAATCAGGAACAAGGGCTATTAGCTCAGGTGGTTAGAGCGCACCCCTGATAAGGGTGAGGTCCCTGGTTCGAGTCCAGGATGGCCCACCTGTACAGGTGGCAAAAAGAAAGAAAAGAAGCGAGGAATCAGCACCTTATCTTACTGACATAGTAAGAGAGAATGCTGGCTCTGAGTAAAGAGTCCAGAGGAACCTTGAAAACTGCATAGAGCTAGGTGAAAAAGCCAAAAAAGAAGACCGCAAGGTCAAGCTAATAAGGGCTAACGGTGGATACCTAGGCACACGGAAGCGAAGAAGGACGTAGTTACCGACGAAACGCTTCGGGGAGCGGGAAGCAAGCATTGATCCGAAGATATCCGAATGGGGCAACCCTAAACACGACCACCTGAATACATAGGGTGGAGCGAGCAAACCTGGTGAACTGAAACATCTTAGTAGCCAGAGGAAAAGAAAGCAACAGCGATTCCCCCAGTAGCGGCGAGCGAAAAGGGAACAGCCTAAACCAAGTTCTTCGGAACTTGGGGTCGTGGGACAGTAACAAAAGACTGGGAAATTTAGACGAAGCGGCTGAAAACCGCACCAGAGAAGGTGAAAGTCCTGTAGTCGAAAAAGGAACCAGCTTAACTGCATCCCGAGTAGCATGGGGCACGTGAAATCCCGTGTGAATCTGCCTCGACCACGAGGTAAGGCTAAATATTCCCGTGTGACCGATAGAGAAACAGTACCGCGAGGGAAAGGTGAAAAGAACCCCGGAAGGGGAGTGAAATAGAACATGAAACCGTTAGCCTACAAGCAATGGGAGGACGATTGAACGTCTGACCGTGTGCCTGTTGAAGAATGAGCCGGCGACTTACAGGTTATGGCAGGTGAAGGGGGAAGACCCCACAGCCCCAGCGAAAGCGAGTCTGAATAGGGCGAAGCGTCATAATTTGTAGACCCGAACCCGGGTGATCTAACCATGGCCAGGATGAAGCTTGGGTAAAACCAAGTGGAGGTCCGAACCGACTAATGTTGAAAAATTAGCGGATGAGCTGTGGTTAGGGGTGAAATGCCAATCGAACTCGGAGCTAGCTGGTTCTCCCCGAAATGTGTTGAGGCGCAGCGGTAGTGGAAGTTTAGTCGGGGTAAAGCACTGTTTCGCCGCGGGCTGGGAGACCGGTACCAAGGCGAGGCAAACTCTGAATACGGCTAAAAAAACTACCAGTGAGACGGTGGGGGATAAGCTTCATCGTCAAGAGGGAAACAGCCCAGACCACCAGCTAAGGTCCCCAAATGATAACTAAGTGAGAAAGGAGGTGGGAGTGCATTGACAACCAGGAGGTTTGCCTAGAAGCAGCAATCCTTAAAAGAGTGCGTAATAGCTCACTGGTCAAGCGCTCCTGCGCCGAAAATGAACGGGGCTAAGTTATCTACCGAAGCTGTGGACTACATTGTAGTGGTAGGGGAGCGTTCTATAGGGGGTGAAGCAGTAGCGGCAAGCAGCTGTGGACTCTATAGAAGTGAGAATGTCGGCTTAAGTAGCGAAAATGTGGGTGAGAATCCCACACCCCGAAACCCCAAGGTTTCCTCCGCAAGGCTCGTCCGCGGAGGGTCAGTCAGGACCTAAGGCGAGGCTGAAAAGCGTAGTCGATGGACAACGGGTTAACATTCCCGTACCGATTAATGATTGTGCCGGAGAACGGAGAAGGTCAACGTCAGCTGGATGTTGGTTACCAGTGCAAGCAGTCGAGGCGATGAGAGGTGGTGAAAACACCAGGAGCTAAGACGCGAGTCCCACCTCCCACGGGAGGGAAGTGGCGCTGATCAAGCTTCCTAGAAAAGCCCGAACCACGTTAATCATTAATTGCCTGTACCCGAAACCGACACAGGTGGGGAAGTAGAGAATACTAAGGGGCGCGAGATAACTCTCTCTAAGGAACTCGGCAAAATGACCCCGTAACTTCGGGAGAAGGGGTACCCTCGCAAGAGGGTCGCAGTGAATAGGCCCAGGCGACTGTTTACCAAAAACACAGGTCTCCGCCAAGTCGTAAGACGCAGTATGGAGGCTGACGCCTGCCCAGTGCCGGAAGGTTAAGGAAGTTGGTCAGGAGTAATCTGAAGCTGACGACCGAAGCCCCGGTGAACGGCGGCCGTAACTATAACGGTCCTAAGGTAGCGAAATTCCTTGTCGGGTAAGTTCCGACCCGCACGAAAGGCGTAACGATCTGGGCACTGTCTCGGAGAGAGACTCGGCGAAATAGGATTGTCTGTGAAGATACGGACTACCTGCACCTGGACAGAAAGACCCTATGAAGCTTTACTGTAGCCTGGAATTGGCTTCGGGCTTCGCTTGCGCAGGATAGGTGGGAAGCTTTGAAACTCTCCTCGTGGGGAGAGTGGAGCTAACGGTGAGATACCACTCTGGCGAGGCTAGAATTCTAACCCTGACCCCTAATCGGGGCGGGAGACAGTTTCAGGTGGGCAGTTTGACTGGGGCGGTCGCCTCCTAAAAGGTAACGGAGGCGCGCAAAGGTTCCCTCGGTCCCGTTGGAAATGGGACGATAGAGTGCAAAAGCAGAAGGGAGCTTGACTGTGAGACCCACAAGTCGAACAGGGACGAAAGTCGGCTTTAGTGATCCGACGGCACCGCGTGGAAGGGCCGTCGCTCAACGGATAAAAGTTACTCTAGGGATAACAGGCTGATCTCCCCCAAGAGTTCACATCGACGGGGAGGTTTGGCACCTCGATGTCGGCTCATCGCAACCTGGGGCTGAAGTCGGTCCCAAGGGTTGGGCTGTTCGCCCATTAAAGCGGTACGTGAGCTGGGTTCAGAACGTCGTGAGACAGTTCGGTCCATATCCGGTGTAGGCGTAAGAGCATTGCGAGGAGCCTTCCTTAGTACGAGAGGACCGGGAAGGACGCACCGCTGGTGTACCTGTTATCGTGCCAACGGTAAACGCAGGGTAGCCATGTGCGGAGCGGATAACCGCTGAAAGCATCTAAGTGGGAAGCCCACCTCCAGATGATTGCTCTCATGGCATTAAGCCAGTAAGGTCTCGGGTAGACTACCCGTTGATAGGCTCTAGATGGAAGCTCGGTAACGAGTGCAGTCGAGGAGTACTAACCGACCGAGGGCTTGACCTGATTCTTCTTTCACCACTTTTTTCCTAGCTTTTGCAGTCTTGAGGGTTCTACCCTTCCTGGTGTCTTTAACGTGATGGCACCACTCCGATTCCATCCCGAACTCGGTTGTGAAACTTCGCCGTGGCCAAGATACTTGTCGGGTTGCCGACCGGGACAATAGCTCGATGCCAGGATTATTCTTTCCTACCCCTCAATC
>NZ_SFBO01000020.1:0-7347 GCF_007095705.1 Microcystis sp. Msp_OC_L_20101000_S702 | reverse complement strand
TTAAGTCGGGAGGCTATAGCTTAGAAGGTTCTCAATTAGCACCGCAATACCTATCAAAGCTGATAATTGTTATAGCTATCGCCTATACAAGTGCCACAATGCAAGGTAAAAAAATTAAGGATATGGGAATCCAAAAATATGTCACAAGACCTGAAACAAGATATAAAGGTCAACGCAGACACAGCAGTTTTTATGTGGGTCAACATCTCTATCATTGGCTCCAGCTACATCAAATGTTCCCAAAAAAATATAGAAGAGCCAATGCAAATTAGCCGCTATCGGTTGAAGGATTACATCAAGGGACAAAGAGCTATATCGCTTGCCCTATCTACCTTCTAGCTCGCTTGTCCCCCTCTCAGAGTTAAATTCTAACACCTTAAAATCGGGAAAATCGACTACATACTGACTAATTGCTTCTTTTTTGGGCTGGGAGTAAGAAAAAATTACAATCGGATAAATCGGTAAGACAAATTTCTCATGAAAGCGAGCAAAATAAGTAAACATCCGCCGGTTAAACCACTTTCGAGAACTTTCCTGCGCCTCGACATAAATCAGAAAGAAAGATTCTTTTCCGCGAAACCTAACTTGTGCTACTAAGTCGCTTTTATGCCTTTCTCTTTCCGTGACATCGGTAAATACTTCTTTGTCTAAAAAAGTAATTGAGTCTGTGTCTAAATAATTCATTACTTCAGGAAAAAACAACTCAATAAATTCGACAAAAAAGGTGGAAATCAACTCCTTAAATAAGCGATCATGATCAACATTATTAGTCATGTAATATCATCTTAACTAATCTCATCGGTGAATGACTACTAGAAAATAATAACTCTTTGATTCTAACAAGTTTAAGGTTACTTGACAATACTTACGGTAAAAGTGGACATTAAATCAATAAAAGTTGACAAAAGTGTAGCGGGTTAGCTCACTCTTAGGATTATCCAGAAAACGGGTTTCTTTAAGAAACCCGTTTTCTATTATTTTAAAGAGGTTGAGAATATCCTCTCGTTGATAACCCTGTTCGTACAACCGTTTAGTGGCGTTGTCAAGTTTGAAGATGATGGCGCATCAGAGCAGACTTGAAAACGCTTTAACAGTAAGGCTCTCGTTGTGTCGCAATTCATTCTTCATATTCTGATCTGACAACGCCCGCTTCTTTGCGGGGGAGATAGGAGAATAAATAAAGGCAATCTCCTGACTCCTGACTCCTGACTCCTGACTCCTGACTCCTGACTCCTGACTCCTGACTCCTGACTCCTGATAACTGATAACTGATAACTGATAACTGATAACTGAAAAGTTCCGCTAATCTTTAGATAAATTGCGAGAAACATACCAAGTAAAACCACCGCCGATAACTGCCATAACTGCTAAAGCTAATAGTACCGGTCGGAGTCCGAATTGAGTTTCGGCGATACCCGCAACAGCTAAGGGTAAAGAGAGGGCAATATTAACGGCATTGTTTTCTAAACCAAAGACTTTACCGCGCATTTCGGGGGGTGTATCTGCCTGTAGGGTAGTTTGCATGGGAACCCCGACTAAAGCGGCAAAAATCCCTAATAAAGCGGTCATAGCGAAGGCTAAAATTAAACTCTTTGTTGCTAAAGATAAACCGATTAAAGCTGCCGCCATACCCAGAGAACCCCAGAGACTTAATTGGGTGTGGGAGAATTTTTGGCCCCAATAACCCAAAGTAATCGCACTAACTGCCATTCCTGCACCACAGGAGGCTAATAAAAAGCCGAATTGAGAAGCTTTTAACCCGGGTAGTTTTTCCGCCATACTGACGGCTAATACTGATAGAGCAGCAAAAATACAGAATAAGATGACTAATTGAATTAGGGCGTTACGAACTTTATGATTTTTGTTGAGGTAACGAATGCCGTCGCGGATATCTTCCCAAACATGGGGCTGTTCTGCGGTAGGAATAACATATTTTTCGCTAGTTCGCAGGATAATTAGAATTAAACCGGCAATTATATAAAAAGCACCGACAATCATCACTTTGCCAATATCAAATTGTCCGGCTCTCGTGCCGAAAATGCTATCAGCAAAAGCTAATAGAGGTTCACCGATGGCAAAACCGATAATTAATACTGCCATGGTGGTTAAAGTGTTGAGGGAATTAGCGGGTAGAAGATGACGACGTTTTACCACTAATGGCAGGGTAGATTGTTCGGCGGGGGCAAAAAATTGGGTTAGGGTGGAGACAAGAAAAGTAATGACTAACAACAGGAAAAAACCGAAGGGTAAATTAAATTCTCCTTGTAGCCGGTAATGCCAATTTCTTAAACCGTCAGGCAACCAACCGAGGGGAACCGCTAAAGTTTGCTCGCGCACTAACCATAATAATAGGGGTATGACGAGGACAAAAGCCCCGCGTAAAAGGTTAGAAATAACTAAAACTTGTTTTTTTAACCATCTATCAACATATACACCTGCCACCGAACCCACTAACACCGCCGGAATTGTATTAGCAATCATTATCGCCGATACCCAGCCGCTAATCGATTGATCGGCTTCTTGGTAATGGGTGGCAATTAGGGAGATCATCAGGACTAAATAGAATTTATCCGCTAATTGGGAAAAAATTCCCCCCGCCCAGAGAATGAGAAAGCGCGGGTTTTTTAGCACTGGGGCAAAACCCTGACGAGGATTGGATTTGGGCGCACGTTTAGGCAAGCGGTTCATGGTTTCTGCGTCGGATTGCCTCGGTGAGGAATCGGAAGAATTAAAAACAGGAGTGGGGGAGGCGCTGGACGTAGCGTCGTCAGTTTCTGAGTCAAACAGTTGCATTATGATGATTTTTGCTATCTGTTTAAAATTCTAAGGGAGATAAACCCTCAACTAATGCCGAGGAGCGAAAAGTTTTTCCCAGATGATATTGAGTATAGCGACGCAGCAAACGATCGAGGTTAATCCAAGCTAGTTCTGAGGTAAGGTTTTCTTCTGGGGGAAAATCTGTTTTTCCTAGGCATTGCAGTAATTGCAGTTCTTGCCGCGTCAGTTTACTATCGATTTTGGGCGGGTTGATTGTTTCTGTTAGGGCAGCTAGATCTATTATTCCCCCTGCCTCGAAACTAAATCCTAGGCAATTGTCCCCAATTAAAGCTTTTCCCGTCAACAGGCAGTTATGGACTTGCGGCACTAAGCCGGCAATTATTAAGAAATGAAAAATTGCTTGACAAAGGTAGGGAAGTATGTATTCATTCTCGTCGAGGACTTCAATTCTGGCCAGATGGCTGCAGATTAATTCGTATAATTCCCTCTGGGGTTGTTCGCTCAGGGCGATCGCCAAAACCAGTTCACAGAGGTATTGACTAACGGTTAGTTTGGCGAGATTTTGACTTAATTTGGGATAAGATTCGATAGTTTCAGCTTGAACGACCTTATCTAGGGATTTTCCTGCGACTATCAACAGATTATTGACCACAAATAGTTCGCTTCTACCTCGCAGGGAAGATTTATACTTGCGCGCACCTGGAGCGATGGCTCTAATTAAACCATACTCGGCGGTCAAAATAGTTAAGAGGCGATCGGCTTCTCCGAAGGCCATTCCTTGCAGATTGATTCCAGTAGCTTGATAGGTACGAGACATCATTTAATAATTAACTAGCTAATTGTCTCCCCAAGAAGACTTGAGCTAATCACCAAGCAAAGGGGAATCAGTCATGACTATGGAGGTTAGCGGACTCGAACCGCTGACATCCTGCTTGCAAAGCAGGCGCTCTACCAACTGAGCTAAACCCCCGATCTGGTTTTTGAGACACTCTCGTTATTATAACCTATAGTGAAAAATATTACAAGTTAATTTTTCCCTTGCCTGCCATGTCTTATCTAGTCGCCACTTTTTACCAGTTTGTGGCTTTGTCAGATTATCGTCAAAAACAGCCAGAAATACAAAAATACTGCCAAGAAAGAGGAATTAAAGGAACTATTCTTCTGGCAGCCGAGGGGATTAACGCAACGATCGCCGGGAACCGTCAAGCGATCGCTGAAGTGATTAGTTGGTTAAAAACCGATACTCGTTTAGCTAATCTAGAGGTGAAAGAGTCTGTTTGTGATTATTTGCCCTTTCAACGCTTAAAAATTCGCTTAAAAAAGGAAATTGTGACTTTTGGTCAACCCAAGGCTAATCCTCTCGAAAACACAGGAATTCATCTCAAAACTGAAGAGTGGAACCAATTGCTGAAAGAGCCGGACGTGGTAGTGATCGATACTCGTAATAATTATGAAGTGGCGATCGGTACTTTTGCGGGAGCGCTTAACCCAGAAATCCAGCATTTTCGCCAATTTCCTGAGTATATTCAGGAAAATTTTGATAGTATTAACAATAAAAAAATAGCTCTTTTTTGTACGGGGGGAATTCGCTGTGAAAAGGCGGCAGCTTTTTTATTAAATCAAGGCTTTTCTCAAGTTTATCAGCTAGAGGGAGGTATTTTGAAATACTTAGAAGAAGTTAATCCCGATCAGAGTCTTTGGCAAGGAGAATGTTTTGTTTTTGATCAAAGAGTGGCACTAACAGCTAATCTAGAGGTAGGACATTATGAAATGTGTCCCGCTTGTGGTCATCCCATCGATGAAAAAGATAAACAGTCCCCCAATTACCGAGCAGGAATATCTTGTCCCTATTGTAGTTAATTTTATCCTATTCGTACCGCTCCCCTCTCCCTACTTTTCTAGTATCTGTTTACTTTTTCTTGCGGATTTGTGTACCAGAAATCATGTCATGAAGGGCGCGTTTTTTCTTTGTCCAAGCTGCCAGTAAAAAGCCCAAATATAAGGGAGCAGTGGAGAGATATTTTAGTAAGTAGCGGCGATTTGCTCTTGCAAAAGATATGCGTCGGCCTTGGCTATCGGTGACGGATAAATCAAAAAACATTTTACCAATAGTGGCTTTAAAAAGATATTCTAAGAAAACATAATATAACCATTTAATCACTATTCCTAAACCAAGAGCAGTCAGAATGGCAATATATTCGTGAGTAAAGTTAACTTTGGCTTGAATATTATAGATAATTGCCGCTATAAATAAAGCAAAACCAAAAATTGTTGTTCCGGCTGCACTTAATCCTGCTGCATAGTAAACCCAGATTTCTTTGGGAATATCAAAGTTAAGATTTAAATCTTGAAAAGTTGACCATTGTTGTAAGCGAAAACAGATATAACCACCTAATAAAGCTGCGATAATAAAAACGATAAAAGAATCAATTAAAGAAGCTTTGAAACGGAGCCAAAACCCAGCATAACTGGGAGAAATTGCGGCGAGTAAAGAAATAAGTGCAGGATTGGGAATAGGAATAATTTTAGGTTTTTCAGGAGGAGAATTTTTAGTTTTTTTAGTTTGATGGGGATTGGCTTTAATATCGGTAATAATTTTTAGCAAAGTTTTGGTATCTTTCGGTCGATCAATAGGTTTTTCTGCCATTAAATTATCGATAAAATCTGCTAATCGAGAAGGGATATTTTGTGCATATTTACGCCAGTTAAATTCATTTGTATTAATATTATAAATTTTCGGGTCACTGGGTTCTTTACCGGTTAACAAAAAGACGAAAGTTTTGCCCAAAGCATAAAAGTCTGATTGGGGGACAGAGTGACCAAGAGATTGTTCAGGAGGAGCATATCCGGGGGTATAAATTCCCGTATTTTTGCCTCCTGCTAGGACGGTTTTAGTCACCTGTCGCGCTGCCCCAAAATCAATTAAAACTAATTGACCATCGGGTTTTAAGATAATATTAGAGGGTTTGATATCACGATGATAGAATTTATGTTTATGAACTTCATGGAGAATATTAGCCAACTGACTTAACCAATCCAAAGCGAGATTATAATCAATCGGTTTAAATCCTCTTTGTTTTTGATGTTCTTCTAAGTCAATACCAGCAATTTTCTCCATGACTAAACAGTGTAAAGCAGTTTGACTCTCCCGGGGATGATAAATAAAATAGTTTTCTCCTTTGGGAATACCGGGGTGATTTAATTGTTTTAAAAGATTGGCTTCCTGTTGAAATAAATCAATAGCTTTGCTAGAATCGTAGGTAAGAACTTTTAACACTTTAGGTATTTTACGTTCATCTATCACTTCATAGGTATTACCGAATCCACCTTTGGCACTCAATAAATTTGTGACTCGATATTTACCATTTAAAAGCAAGTCGGAACCACAGGATTGACAGTAACGACTCTCCGTGATACTTTTCGGTTTGGGACAATGAGGATTAATACAAAAACTCATAGATTTTATTGGTAGAGTAAAAAATAAACTTGATGATAACAATATTCCTTGATATATTTAAGGTTTATTACCAAGAAAAAAGCCGCGCAATCCCAAAGTTACCACGGCACTTAAAAAAGCCACAACCATGGGAATAATCAGAGATTTAAACCCTTTCAAGTCCGCAATATCTTTAACTAGAATTGCATAACCATCTTCGACTTTTTCCAGTCGTTTATCCATTGTTTCAAATTTCTGATCAAGAGTTTTAATATCTCCTTTGATTTCTGTGACTTCCACCTTTAAATCATTAACATCTTTTTGGAGACTGTTAAATTTTTGATCCATATCTCTTTGGAGATTGTCGATTTTCTGATCCACATCTCTTTGGAGACTGTCAATTTTCTGATCCACATCTCTTTGGAGACTGTCAAATTTTTGATTAACATCTCTTTGGAGATTGTCGATTTTACTCTCGATCCTTGTCAGGACAGATTCAAGGGAATAGGTAACGGTTTCGCTAGTTTGTGTCATAATTAAAACCCTCTTACAGATAACTACTTTATTGAAATAAAAAATTAAGGTTTATTACCAAGAAAAAAGCCGCGCAATCCCAAAGTTACCACGGCACTTAAAAAAGCTACAACCATGAGGATAATCAGGGATTTAAACCCTTTCAAGTCCGCAATATCTTTAACTAGAATTGCATAACTAGATTCGACTTTTTCCAGTCGTTTATCCATTGTTTCGACTTTCTGATCAAGATTTTTAATATCTCCCTTGATTTCTGTGACTTCCACCTTTAAATCATTCACATCTTGTTGGAGACTGTCAAATTTTTGATTAACATCTTTTTGGAGACTGTCAAATTTTTGATCCATAGCTCTTTGGAGATTGTCGATTTTCTCATCTACATCTCTTTGAAGACTGTCAATTTTCTGATCCATATCTCTTTGGAGACTGTCAAATTTTTGATTAACATCTCTTTGGAGAGAGTCAATTTTCTGATTAACCTCCGCCAATTCAAAAATGAAACGCATCAACCTCAAGAGTTGACAAAGAAAGGCTCATCAGGTACTGTCTGATCATTAACAAAAACAAATCAGACCCAAAATGAGCCACCAACATCTTAA
>NZ_SFBO01000002.1:0-11426 GCF_007095705.1 Microcystis sp. Msp_OC_L_20101000_S702 | reverse complement strand
CAAGGGTGATGCAAGGGTGATGCAAGGGTTTTAAGAGATTCTAGCAGATTTAAGTGCATTTGGGAAGCTCTCAATCAAGCTAAAAGCCCTTTCCTGTAAGGTTTTTAGATTTATTCAGCCAACCCTAATTAGAATGCCAAAAGGTCAGGAAAAACGCCCCAAGGCCACACCAATCAGGATAGCAACCCCGAAAAAGAGACGATACCAGACAAAAACCCAGGTACTCTGTTTTTTGAGATAATCTAATAACCAAGCGATCGAAAGATAGGAAAATATCGCCGAGGAAATTACCCCAATACCCAGGGGAATTAATTCACTGGTGTTAATCTGGTCGAGAACGCCTTTAAATTCCACTAAACCGGCTAAAGCTATCGCCGGAATCCCCAACAGAAAGGAAAATCGCGCCGCTACGGCCCTTTCTAAACCCATGAATAACCCGGCAGTTAAGGTGGACCCAGAACGAGATACCCCCGGTATGAGCGCTAAAGCTTGGGCTAATCCCATTAAAACCCCGTCTTTTTGTCGCAAAGTCTCAAAACTGCGTTTATGTTTCCCGATTTTTTCGGACGTACCTAAGAGTAAAGCCATGACTATGGAGGCACTGGCGATCGCTGTCATGCTTCTCAGGGGGGAGTTATCTAAATCGGGAATGAAAAGTTTCATTAACAAACCGAAGAAAACGATCGGAATTGTGCCTAGGATAATCCCCACGGCTAAACGAAAATCCTGGGAACGATAATCGGAACTAGCCACCGCTTTCACCATTCCCGTGGATATTTGCCTTAAATCCTGCCAAAAATAGGACAATACCGCCGCAATACTGCCCAATTGAATCACTGCTGTATAGGTGACACCAGGATCTCCCCAACCCAAAAAGACGGGAATCGCTTTTAGATGAGCGGTACTGCTAATCGGCAAAAATTCCGTCACTCCCTGCACAAATCCCAAAAAAATCGCCTGTAACCAGTTAATTTTTGCCAGAGGTATGGTGCTAGTGGTTGATTGGGCAATGACGGCGGGTGTAATCGCCAAAATCACCGTTATTATCGCTAGTCCTAGCCATTTATAGCTTTTTTTCAGGAAGGAAAACATCATTTTTCAGTAAAAAAAGGGTTGGGTGTTGGGTGTGGGGGGTTAGGTAAATTAACTAATCAATATTACTGCCTTTTGTCTATTTCCCATTCTCCTATCTCCTGATTTAAGTATAAATACTTGTTGACAACTCATAGTCGTTATGAGTACACTTAATTTAGACAAACTCGAAATGAGTACGACTTAGTAATTAGGAGTTGAAGATTATGCTACCAAACCGAGAAGGACAGAGAGTTCCCGATGTCACCTTTCGCGTGCGTCAAAATAATCAATGGGTGAACATCACCAGCAAGGAATTATTCAAAGGAAAAACCGTTGTTCTTTTTGCCTTACCCGGGGCATTCACTCCCACCTGTTCCACCTCCCATTTACCCGGATATAACGAATTAGCCCCAGTTTTTCGGGAAAATGGCGTAGATAGTATTGTTTGCTTGTCGGTGAATGATACCTTTGTCATGAACGAGTGGGCAAAGGACCAAGAATGTGATAATGTCGTCTTAATTCCCGACGGTAACGGCGAATTTAGTGCGGGAATGGGGATGTTAGTCGATAAAGCTGACTTAGGTTTCGGTAAACGTTCTTGGCGCTATTCGATGCTAGTCAAAGATGGTGTTATCGAGAAAATGTTCATCGAACCAGAAGAACCGGGAGATCCTTTCAAAGTCTCCGATGCGGAAACGATGTTACACCACATCAACCCAGAAGCCAAAAAACCGCCTTTAGTCTCTCTTTTCTCGAAAGTAGGGTGTCCCTACTGTCTCCGGGCCAAGAAAATGTTAGAAGAAAAAGGCCTACAATACGAAGAAATTATCCTCGGACGCGATGCCACCAGTCGTTCTCTGCGGGCCATGAGTGGTAATACCACCACCCCACAAGTCTTCATTAACGGCCAATTAATTGGCGGTTCGGAAGAATTAGCGGCTTATTTAGGAGCTTAATTAATTAAGCTATCAGCTGTCAGCTTCTGATTTTTCAATTAATTAGGCATTTTTCGGCTCTCTTATTCTCTGTGTGATAAGTTTAACTTATATAGGAGCGATCAATCTTTGTGTCCTTTGTGTCTTTGTGGTTCGTTCCACTCGCTCACCCGCAGGACTGTATCTTAGAATACATTTTACCCACCAAACCGAAGAGAGCCATTTTTCTAGTTATCAACACTATTATCTAGCTGACGGCTGACGGCTGAGGGCGATGTTAATCGATTCTTAAAGGGGATATGTATAGCTTGAGCTTAATTGTAGGATCAAAATCAGTCCCCTCTACACGGACACAAGTGAGAAAATTATCGAGTATTCTGTTAACTGATCAAGGAGAAAGATTATGGTAGCCATTCCAGTCAAAACCAAAACCACGGGACAATACTACTCCACCCGCATCGATTTAGCATTAGATATCCGCAAAGCTATTGTTGAAATCCTAAGCCAAACCCTTGCCGCTAGTTTAGACCTAAAAACTCAGGTTAAACAAGCCCACTGGAATGTAAAAGGTTTAAATTTTTACCAATTGCACAGCCTCTTCGACGAAATGGCCACGGAATTAGAAGGCTATGGGGACATGGTAGCAGAACGGATTACCGCTTTAGGTGGAACCGCTTTGGGAACAGCACGCATCGCTGCCGCTAACTCGATTCTGCCAGAATATCCGGCTGATATCGTCGATGGTAGTGAACATATCGTTGCTTTAGCCGAACGTTATGCATTATACGCCGCCCATCTTCGTTCTGCTATTGATAGCACTGGCAATCAAGGGGATGCCGACACAGCAGATCTCTATACGGAAATCTCCCGAGACATCGATAAACGTCTCTGGTTCCTAGAAGCGCATCTGATTAAATCGGAAGATGTTATCGGTTAAATATAGATAAATTTGGGGTGTGTTAACGTAGCTTAATACACCTTAAATTCTCGTAATCGGTAAACGTAGCCAATCACTTATAGTCATTTCAATTAAAATTGAGAATATCAATCCCAGAGTTCATAAGGGTTTTGAAGAATTTTGTCGGTCTAGACTGTATCAGACTTATCTGAAATGACTATAACTACTATAGTTGAAACCCGATTAAATTTTCGATCGCCTTGACCAAATCTTGATTAGTCCAATTCTGGTACAGATAAGCGGCGATCGCACATCCCCCCGCACCGACTCCTTCCTTGACGAAACCTTGTTCATAAGCTTGCAAAACCGGGTATTTAGAGGCGGAAAAGTTTAATTGTGTGGCTAATAGGGGTATTTTTCCGATCAGGCTGGCTAATCCCACCGTATCCCCTGTTCTATCTTCCGCTACCCAACGAGTTGTGCCGACGATGATATTTTCCCAGTTAACCGGATAGGCATATTTAGTCACTAGAGCTTGAATTAGGGCAGAAACGGCTAACATTTGGGTTCCTCCGGCGAGAAGTACCCCACCCTGCCCACTGGCGGCGATGGCCATGCCAGCGACGAAAATCTGCTGAGGATCGCCTAGGGCGGCGATTACCTCAAAAGGATCAAAAATTTCTTTTCCGGCTAATCCCTGCTCAACTATTGCCTGTTTCTGAGCATGATTGCACTGGGGATGGCTGCTGTTAACTTTGCCGTTGGCTCGATAACCCAATCCGGTGAGGATGGCGAGGGCGGTGGTGGTGCCACCGACCACACACTCGCCGATAATTAGATAACTAGACTGGCGGGCTAGTTTTTCGCCCCAGGTTAGTCCTTGGGCGAACAGGTGTTTTACTATGGGGAGATCTAGGGCGCGGCCGGTGGAGAGACAACGGGCCGGTTGTCCCCCCAGTTCGATATAATCGACGGCCGGGGGCAAGGGTAAACCGGCGTTAAAAACGAGGACGGGAATGGCTAATTTTTCCACCACGGCGCGGGTAATATAGGCGGGGGAGGCTCCCACCGTTAGGGGGGGTAAGGGATAACGGGGATGGGGTGAAACTCCTTTAACGATAAATTCGGCATCGGCGATCGCTGTATATTTTCTATCTTCCGGGGTGGCGCCGGCGGTGGAGATTCCAGGGATTAATCCCGTCTCGGTAAATCCCAAAACTAGGGCAAATATCGGACAAGATTTTTGATGGCGCTCTAACCAATTTTGCCCCCGTTCGATTTCCGTGTAAATTTTAATCATCTGTTGATTTTGTCCTCTTACTTATTACTATTTCCCTCTCTCCATGAGATGATCTTTGATTTCAACATATTTAGAAAATAAGTTATCAATACTAGCCAGTTTTGCCCCGTATGCTAAGGCTGTAGCCATAATAATACGGTCAAAAGGATCTTTGTGAATGGGAGATAAATTAACGGCTCTAATGGCAATTTCGGGGGTAATTGAAAATATATCTATTTTAGCTACTGTTAAAGCTTGTTGAATCCACTCTTGAAGGGGATAACTTAATTCTAATCTCCCCCGTTGGTTAGCAAGGGCTATTTCATAGCAAGAAATGGGGGAAACTCCGAGAGATTCTGCTAACTCAAATTTTTCTAGCCAATGCTCGGGAAATCTGTCAAAATTGCCATTTATTAACCACAACCAAATATGATTATCAAGCACAATTACTTCAGACATTCCCAATCTTCTTCATCTACAATAGGACTGACCATATCACCTAGTATTTTAGCTTTACCCACCATATTCTCCACTGGAAAATGACGTTTGAATAAGGATGGTTTTTCTTCTAATAAGTTGTTTTTGCTGGCGGTGAAATTTTTAATTAATTGATAAAGTTCATCTAGTTGTTCTTCAGGTAAATTATCAATTGCTGTTTGAATAAGTTCTTTAACAGTCATAGTTTTACTCTCTATTTTCTGAACTTGAGTTATACTATAACACAACGGTTCCTTCAATAAAGGGACTCATCTTGAGATTTTACCTAAAATACAGCAGACTAAAAAGACTCATTTAAACCGTTTATTCTTAGATTAGCGGAATCTCCCCTAATGCAAGAGTGCCTCGTCTCAAAAAGTAATTTAAACACTTAACAGCTTATGTCTCTCCTGTCTTCTGCAATTATCGATACTTGGCGACGTTTTTACCGAGATTTCTTGGCAGTAATAGGAGCGATCGCATTAATGATAATTATTTTTGCTGTCCTATTCGGTCCGATTTTCTATCGAGTTCCTATCGATACCATTGATTTTAGTCAAACCACTGCTCCCCCTAGTTTAAAACATCTTTTCGGCACTAATGATCTGGGACAGGATCAATTGGCGAGGATTTTGGTGGGGGGTCGAATTTCCCTGGCGGTGGGGATTGCTGCTATGATAGTCGCGATGATTCTGGGGACAGCGATCGGGGCTATTTCTGGGTTTTACGGGGGGGCGATCGATGGCTTATTGATGCGATTAACGGATTTATTTCTATCTTTGCCGCAATTGCCCCTACTTTTACTGATTGTCTATCTATTTCGCGATAGCATCAAAAAAATCGCCGGACCGGAAACGGGTATTTTTATCCTCGTGGTTTTAGTAATCGGGGGTTTAAATTGGATGTCGGTGGCGCGATTGGTGCGGGGAAATTTCTTAAAATTACGCGAGATGGAGTTTATCTCGGCTGCAAAAGCTTTGGGGGCCACTCCTTGGCGTTTAATCTGGGTGCATTTATTACCTAACGTTTTGGGAATGATTATCGTGGCGGCCACTTTAGCCGTGGGTAATGCGATTATTACCGAGTCAACCCTGAGTTTTTTGGGTTTGGGTTTCCCCCCCGATGTGCCGACTTGGGGACAAATGTTATTTAAAGCTAAAGATTACTTGACAACTGCCCCCCACTTGGTCATTTTTCCGGCTCTGGCTATCGTGATCACGGTGTTAAGTATTAATTTTATCGGTGATGGTTTACGCGATGTCTTCGATCCTCATGTTTGAGGAACTGTGGAACTGGATAATTGCCGAAAAGTACCCAGAACCTCTATGATGATCAGTAACGATGGCGAGGAAATAAATACTGTGAGTAGCGTAACTGTCATTAGCGATCAGAAGTTTGACCAAGAGGTTTTTGAGGTCGAAAAACCCGTTTTAGTCTATTTTTGGGCGAGTTGGTGCGGTCCGTGTCGTCTGGTATCCCCCTCGATCGATTGGGTGGCGAAAACCTACGGCGAACGGCTAAAAGTAGTTAAACTAGAGGTGGACCCTAACCCCAACTCGGTGGCTAAATGTGATGTGAAAGGTGTTCCCGCTTTACGCATCTTTAAAGATAACGAAATTATTGCCACTCATGAAGGGGCGATCGGCAAACAACAATTACAATCTTTTATCGATACCTATGTCAGCTAATTAGGTATCTGTGGTTATGAATAATTTAACCCTAGCACACCGCTTACAGGCACTCCAATCCAACGTTTTTGCCGATATGGATCGGGCAAAAGCTGCCAGTAGAGAAGCGGGTAATGTCATTATCGATCTTTCGCTCGGTTCCTCCGATCTTGGGGCTGCTCCCCACGTTGTCGATGCTATTGAGCGATCTCTCCACGATCCTCACACCCACGGCTATTTACTCCATAATGGTACGCGAGACTTCCGAGTAACTGCCGCTAACTGGTATAGCGATCGCTTTGGGGTTGCCGTTGATCCGGAAACGGAGGTTTTACCCCTAATTGGTTCTCAGGAAGGCACGGCCCATCTACCTTTGGCCATTCTCAACCCCGGGGATTTTGCCCTGCTTCTCGATCCGGGTTATCCCTCCCATTTGGGCGGTGTTGCCCTTGCTGGCGGTCAAATCTACGGAATGCCAATTTTGGCAAAAAATGACTTTCTGCCGGTTTTAGAGGACATTCCTGAGCTAGTGCTGGCACAATCGAAGCTGATGGTCTTGAGTTATCCCCATAATCCCACTACAGCGATCGCACCTTTGACATTTTTTCAAAAAGCGGTTGACTTTTGCCGTCAGCATAATTTAGTTTTAATCCACGATTTTCCCTATCTAGACATCTTTTTTGCGGGAACATCGCCCCCCCCGTCAATTTTACAGGCCGATCGAGATAAAACTAATTCGATCGAGTTTTTTACCTTTTCCAAGTCCTATAATATGGGCGGTTTTCGCATCGGTTTCGCCATTGGCAACCCGCAGTTAATTATGGCTTTGCGACAGATTAAAGCCATGGTTGATTTTAATCAGTATTTGGGCATTCTCAACGGTGCGATCGCTGCTTTAACTGGTAATCAAGATTCGGTCAAAGAAACCGTCGCTATCTTCCAAAAACGCCGGGATGTGTTTATTAATGCCCTAAATCGCATCGGTTGGCCTGTTTCCACTCCGGCCGCCACTATGTACGTTTGGGCGAAAATTCCCCCCAGTTGGGCGGGTAATTCCGTCGATTTTTGTCGGCAATTGGTGGCCCAAACCGGTGTCGCGGTCTCTCCCGGTTCCGGTTTTGGTAAGGGTGGTGAGGGTTATGTGCGTTTTGCCTTAGTTCACGATCCCGATATTCTAGAGGCTGCCGTGGAGAAAATTGGGGCTTTTTTGGGATCAAATCGACATTTAACCTGATTTTGTCCTAAAGTGAAACCCTGATTTTACAATTTAGCTTAAGTTAAGGCACACAGCTTATGCTCGATCCCGTCGTTAATGCGGCCCGGATACTTTGGGAGTTTTATAACGTCCATAAAGATCCGGTGAACCTACTCTTAACCACTGCCTTTTCCGGCTTTGGCTTGACGGGGCTGAATTGGTGGCGCGAAAAACAGCAAAAACGGCGCCGCGCAAGAATCGCAGGCGATAGCTTGCCCTTTAGAGTCGTGCGTCCAAACCAGGATGTATTTCCCGCGATCTTTGGACGGGAGAGGGCAGAATATCTCTATCCTAGCCTGATTGACTGGGATATTCCCCTTCAAGATCGGGAACTGGATATCAACCATTTAGCTGAAATAATAAGGTTATTAAATGATGACCAGTGGGTGATCATTACGGGTCCGGCTGGGATCGGTAAAACTAGAGAGATGGCGGAAGTCGCCCTTCGTTTCATCCGTCGGGGTTGGACGGTAATGGTATTCACTGGTACGTTGGAGGGAGATCAATTTCCTCGAGAACAGTTTCTAGATGTGCGAAGAAATGTGCTTTTTATATTTGACGATTTGCATATTCAAATGAGGCGCAGTGAACCGACTCGGGAAAATCGAGCTACAGAAGAGCAATCCTTGCCGACCGACCGACCGTTACAAGAACGATTATTGGCGGCGCTGGATCATTGCGATAGCGTTCATATTCCCGATACGCGGATCAAGGTTTTGGCGACCGCTAGAGATGAAACCGTCAGCGATGATCCCAGATTGGTTAGCCCATGGGAGATGTTGCAATGGGAGCGATACCCCCTCTGGCGCCGGTTTACGCGCTATCGATTACCCAGACCGGAAAATCAGGCGGCTGCGTCCTGGTTAGTGAATGTGTCGAATCGAACGGGAATTCAACTGGAATGCCCCCCGGAAGAGATCGCACAGCGTAACGACGGAACATTTCAAAATCTGGTGAACAATTTTGAAATTTTGCTGGCTGGCGACAGTCAGGAGGGTCGTTCTTTGTCCCTAAGTCGAGAAAATTTTAAGGATACTCTCCGGGGATCTTGGAAAAAGTGTTATCAAGACGCGTTTAAGTTAGAGCCTTTGGCTAAAGAGTTATACGACGCGGTGGATTTATTACAACAGGCGAATATCCCCCTAAAGGCGTTTGTGGTGGAGCGAGTCGCGTTGATGTTAGTCCGGGGAAATCGCTGGCAAAAAGTTCGCTATCAGTGGCGGATTAAAAAGGCCTTAGAAAAATTAGAAGCGAGGGAGGGAATTTTATCCCCCCGCGATGGGCAGATCGAGGGAAAGGGGGAGTTACTGAGTCTAGAGGATTATTTGGAAAAGCTACTCGGGTTATTTTTAGCCCTGTTAGACCGATTTCCCCTCGAGGTCAAAGAGGCGCTGGATAAGGTGAGCAATAAGTTGTACGATAAGCAAAACTATACAGAATCGTTGCGGGGCTATGATGCTCTAGTTAAATATTTTCCTGAAGATGAAACTTTTCAATTGATGCGGGGAAACAATTTATATTATCTAGTTAGATATACAGATGCTCTGGATTGTTTTAATCAGGCTACTGAAATTAAGCCAGATTATTTTCGTGCTTGGACAAACAAAGGATTGATAATACAAAAAATAGATGTGTTGGAGGGAGTGGAAAAAGAAGCCACCGCTCTTGAATATTATGACCGAGCCTTGGCAATTAATCCTGATGACGCTCTCACGCTGGTAAACAAAGGTTCATTGCTAGGAGAATTGGGTAAAAAGGAAGAGGCGCTAGAGCTTTATAAACAGGCGATCAATAATGATCCTAACTACTATAGGGCTTACTATGCTCAAGGTTTGGAGTTTAGCGAGATGAATAGATACGAAGAGTCAATTTCAGCTTACGCACAAGCTATTGAAGTCAAGCCTGATTTTGTGGCGGCTTGGGTGGGTAAAGGTAATCAACTAGAGAATTTAGGGAGGTATGAAGAGGCGCTGTCTGCTTACGATGAAGCCATTCGATTGAAACCTGATTATGAAGCCGCTTGGCATAATAAAGGAAATCAACTAGCGAATTTAGGAAGATATGAAGAGGCGCTGTCTGCTTACGAGGAAGCTATACGATTGAAACCTGATTATGAAGCCGCTTGGCATAATAAAGGCAACCAACTAGCAAATTTAGGAAGATATGAAGAGGCGCTGTCTGCTTACGAGGAAGCTATACGATTGAAACCTGATTATGATTACGCTTGGCTTGGTAAAGGAAATCAACTAGCGAATTTAGGAAGATATGAAGAGGCGCTGTCTGCTTACGAGGAAGCTATACGATTGAAACCTGATTATGATTACGCTTGGCATAATAAAGGAAATCAACTAGCAAATTTAGGGAGGTATGAAGAGGCGCTTTCTGCTTACGAGGAAGCCATTCGATTGAAACCTGATTATGATTACGCTTGGAATGGGAAAGGCAATCAATTAGGAAATCTAGGAAGGTATGAAGAGGCGCTTTCTGCTTACGAGGAAGCCATTCGATTGAAACCTGATTATGAAGCCGCTTGGCTTAATAAAGGAAATCAACTAGCGAATTTAGGAAGATATGAAGAGGCGCTGTCTGCTTACGATGAAGCCATTCGATTGAAACCTGATTATGAAGTTGCTTGGGCAGTTAAAGGCAACCAACTAGCAAATTTAGGAAGATATGAAGAGGCGCTGTCTGCTTACGAGGAAGCTATACGATTGAAACCTGATTATGAAACCGCTTGGTTTTGTAAAGGTAGTCAATTAGGGAATTTAGAGAGGTATGAAGAGGCGATCGCCGCCTATGATGAGGCGATTAAGTTTAAAGCGGACTACATCGAAGCAATCTTCAATAAAGCAATACTTTTAAAAAAATTAGGTCATCAAGATATTGTAAACCAGCAATTCCATTTAATTGTTGAAACTTGTCAGCAGTATAAAAACAAAGACAATCAAACAATTGATTTTTGGAATGTCTATGCCGCTTCTCTAACTTGCTTAGGACAATATGAGGAAGTAGAACAAATTTTACAAAAAGCCCTAGCCATTAATCCAAACCACCCTAATACAAACTACAACCTAGCCTGCTACTACGCTATTCAGGATAATATTCCTTTAGCGGTCGAATATCTCGCCAAGGCGATTCAATTAAGACCCAGTGATAGAGAACAGGCGAAAAAAGATTCTGACTTCGATAAAATTCGTCAAGACCCCCGATTTATCGAGCTTATTTCGGATAATTTCTAAATTGTCAACCTTCTCGCTCATTTTCTTCGAGAATTTCTTGATAGATGACGGATTCTCCCATAATCCTACTCCGAAAGATATTTCTGATCTTCTCTCGGTTGTAATTGCTCGATCGCGTCGGGGGACAAATCGGTAAATCGGGCGATTTCTGTGATAGAAAAACCAGCAGATAGCATTTTTAGGGCAATTTGTCGAGCTTTTTCTTCTTTACCCTCCTCTTTGCCTTCCTCTTTGCCTTCCTCTAAAATATCTTGATAAATGACGGATTCTCTCATAATGTCACTCCGAAGAATTTTTTTAATCGTCTCTCGATTGTAATTCCTCGATAGTTGCCGGGGACAAATCGGTAAATCGGGCGATTTCTGTGATAGAAAAACCAGCAGATAGCATTTTCAGGGCAATTTGTCGAGCTTTTTCCTCTTTACCCGCTTGCAAGCCTTTTTTTAGTCCTTTTTCCTCGCCTTCCTCTCTGCCTTCCTCTCTGCCTTCCTCTAAAATATCTTGATAGATGACGGATTCTCTCATAATGTCACTCCGAAGGATTTTTTTGATCGTCTCTCGATTTAATACTAACCCGGCGAGAATACTGGTAGCGGCAGCGA
>NZ_SFBO01000199.1:0-10423 GCF_007095705.1 Microcystis sp. Msp_OC_L_20101000_S702 | reverse complement strand
TGGCTCTCGGGGTTTAGGTCTCTAATCAATCTCATTGTATTTTCCTGCTGCTTCGTTTTTTTATGTATTATACTTCTTAATTTTTTATTTGGGTAATTAATTTTGCATGACTACTTAGAACCCCCCAAAAGCTTGGATTGAGTGATAAAATCGGAAGTAATGCCCAATCTTAGCCGAGAGTTTCCCCGTAAAAATCCCAATTGCTAGATTTACAAAAACGAGATGCAGCCTCGGTCGAATGAATAATAATCAATTATGCGGTATTAAGTAAGGCGTGTTAAATGGCATTAATAGTGCTATCTTTTCCCTGATTAATGTTTACTGATAAACCGGTAGTCGCGCCTTTAATTCCCAGCCATAAACTGCTAAAAATTCCTTTAATTTATCGGGGTGTAAATGGAGGTAATCGGGATTAACTTCATCGATAGGGCCAATACCGCCTAAATCCCGCGCTCCTGCAGCTAAACAATCCAAGAGAAAAAGAGGATCGGGTACTAAATTCGGGGGAATTTGAATAACAATATCTGGGGGCAAAATTTCCCTAGCTTGTCTAACCAGATCGGGTAATTTTTGCAGATCAAAAGGGTTATTTTGCCACTGTTCTCTTTTACCCGGATTGTAGGGTTGTAGGATCACTTCTTGAATATGTCCCCAACGTTGATGAATAGTGGCAATAGTTTCTAAGGTCACTAAGCGATCGCATTCTGTTTCACCAATTCCTAATAATAAACCCGTGGTAAAAGGAATTGCTAATTCTCCCGCCCATTGTAACTGCTCTAAGCGCAAGGATGGCACTTTACTGGCGGCATGACGATGGACAGTATCTAATAAAGTCACCGTCATTTGTTCTAACATTATACCCATAGATAGATTGACATTTTTTAGTTTTTCCATCTCAGCCAAAGTTAAAATTCCCGCATTGGTATGGGGATAAAAACCCATATTTAAAGCCAATTCTCCCAAATTATAAATATGCCGAAACCATAACTCTCGATTGGCTGCTAAAGGATGAACTTCGCCGCTAAGAATTAAAATTTCCGTAATTTCCGAACCCTGCAAAGCAGTTAAAATCTCTTTTGCCTTGTCTAAACTTAACCAGCCATCAGTGCCTAAATCCCTGCGAAAATTACAATAACTGCAACGATTGAAACACTCGTAGGTAGGTACAAGGGTATGAGAGGGACTATAGGTGACAATTCTTGACATTTTTTTCAGAATTGGAGTTCATTACGAGCATTCAAGGGCGAGAAAATTTGCTATCGTGGGGAGAATTGCTGTTTTATTCACTTAAAAACGCTCTCCCTTTTCGTTTCCTCCTATGATTTTCGATCCTGCCAGTCTTCCCTCCCATCGTCAAACGATTCGCCCGATTAGCGCCACAGCCCTGCACGGAATTGTATTTCAAGATAACAAATTAATCGCTATCGACGCAAAAAACGGCTATTTATACCAAATTGCCCTCGATACTGGTCATACAAGCGTACTTAATTCCCATCGCTGGCAAGAATTCGTCGGGACGACGGGATTGGCAATCGATGATCAAAATAACCTCTGGTTTACTACCCGCGAAAATCTCTACTGCTGCACTCTCGAAGATTTTACTCCGAAATTTTTTACCCGTCTTCCCTACACCGCTAACGGAGTCGCCGTAACCGGTAACACAATTTATGTCACTTGTCAACGTTCTGGACAAATCTTTATATTTGATCGCCAATCGGGACAGGAAATTACTCGTTTGTACGCACCTGGTATCGGCATCGAAAATATCACCATTCGCGGGGAAGAACTTTGGTTAACGGATACCCTAGAACAAACGGTTTACTGTCTTGATCGCGCCACGGGAGAACAGCTTTTTAGCATGATAACTCCTTTTGAATCGCCGACGGGATTAGCATTTTATCGCGATGCTAACAGTGGCAAGGATATATTATATGTGGCCTATGCTTTCCAAGAACCCTGTATCCGCGATAATCCCAATTCTGAACAAGTTCACGAACTTAGTTATCGTCCGCGTACTTTTGTCCATCCTCTATATTTTCACTACGATCCCGCTAAAAAATACACCCTTTCTAACGGTTATCTGATTGAATTATCCTACGTCGAGGAATTAGAACCCCTCTATAATATCGAACTCAAAAATGTGGAATGGCGCATCGCTTTACCCTTAGAAACACCGCGGCAAAAAATTCGCAGCGTCGAAGCGGTGGGATTGCCTTTTATTGAAGAAATTCAGGACGGGCAGCGGGTGGCAGTATTTAAGTTCGAGCAAATAACCGGCAAACAACGTCATATTTTTGGGTGGAAAGTAGTCTTAGAAGTATGGGGTATTAAATACCAAATTACCCCCCAAGATTGCGAAGATTTACCCCCCTTACCCGCCGATTTTCCCGATCGCTATTTGATCGATAATGATGATCTGGCCATGAGTACAGAAATTATCCTCAATGCTGCCGAAGAAGCGACCGGTCGGGAAACCAATCTGCTCCGAAAAGTTTATAGTATTCGTAATTACGTCTATGATCAGCTTTCCTACGGTATCAAACCCAACATCGACACCCCTGATATTGCCCTGCGGCGCGGAGTCGGTTCCTGTGGGGAATATGTCGGTTTATTATTGGCTTTGTGTCGTCTCAATGGTATTGCTTGTCGCACGGTAGGACGTTATAAATGCCCACCCCATCCCCTCGAACGTAATTTACCCCTCGAACCAGATTACAATCACGTCTGGATGGAATTTTATCTTCCCTCTATCGGTTGGGTTCCCATGGAGTCCAATCCCGATGATATTTTTGAAGGCGGTCCCTATCCCAATCGTTTCTTTATGGGTTTAGCTTGGTATCACACGGAAATTGCCAAAGATATCCCCTTTGAACGAATGCTCAGTGAAGGACAACCGGTGTTAAAAACCCAAGTTCCCATCGGCGATTTAGCGATTAATCACGTTCAATTCATCATTCTTGAGGAATTAGCCCCAAAAGACTAGAATTTTGAGCCATCGTCTAGGATGCCCATTTCTCTGTCTCTTTCTTCTTTGAGTTCTTTGACCATTTGTAAACCCGCACCCACACAGAAGCCCAGGGCTGCCCCCGCACCAGCAAAATAACGTCCATAGATGATTTGATAGTGATGGGGATTTCTATAGTTGACTTGGCTGGGATTGCGTTCAATGCGGCTAATGCCATAACCGATACCAGCACCAACTAAAGCCGTTACTAGGCCTGAAAATAGAACTAGACGAAGGTTCATGATCTTATCTCCCGATGGACTCTGACTTTAGATTATCGCTGAAAATTAGTTAATGGCAAGCTATCGCAATAATTCGTTATCAAGTGAACCAAATCGCCCACAAAGCTAGAACTGTGGATAGGAAACCATAGGATTTATCGAATCGTCAAAAAACCAATCTTTCCCTATAGGTAGTTATTGGTAAAAGTTAAGGTGATTTATCTATTACCAGACTTTTTTTACTCCTGTAGGTAAACCAACTCGCATAAAAAATCTAGCGAAAGCTTGAGATAAATGTTCACGATAGGGAGGACGTAAACGAAGTCGAGGTTGCTGTTTATTTTGCAAGAAGGATTCCAAAAAAGTCCTCGGTAAAGTGTACACATCATGAAAATCAACTATTCGATGAGTTAATTTTAGGTTGCCGATTTCCCCTTCGTTGAGCATAGAAAGATTCCATATATAACCATTTTTAATATCATCACAATATCTCCCCCACGCCTTGGCCGTAGGATTTTGTTTCATATTGTTCATTGTCTGTTCCCAATATTCTTGATATTGACTGAGAGCAAAGTGAGGGGAAAGGATGACATTATTGACTTTCTTGTTTTCTAAGTCGCAGCCTTGGGTGATAACAACCAGATCAATCTCAGCTACTTCCACTAAGGATCGAAGGGTTTCAATTTCTGTTTGATTGCTTACCTCAACAGATTTAGAAGCCCAACGAACCACAGGACAATTAAGAATAATATCCCCTTGGGTTAACTCAACATTTGCATCTACCGCCTCATACCAAAGGTCATTAGTTATCATCTTCGATTCGAGACTTATCAATTATAACACAAGGTTTCCAAGTGGATTTTTCCTGAGATTTAATGTTTACTTCTTCGGAAAATAAGATTTTCGGTTGATGAGAAACTACAAAAACTCCCCGACAATCCAGTTCATCATCATCATCTTCTGCTGCGTCTATCCAGCAAGATTCTGATGATAAAACTGTAGGTAATTTTACCACTTCTATTAGGGGTGGTTGTTCGTAGGAGGGTAATTGTTTACTGTCTGTTTCCACTTTCACGTTAACTGCCTCGTTGACTAAGTTGGGCGATTAATTAGGTTATACCTCAATATCTAGGCTAACTCAAGCCGGCGGGCCGATTTGCTCACACTTTACATCGCGTAAAATGGTAGCACTTCCCACCAATGGGGACGTTTTCCCGCTTACCAGCTAAATCGAGAATATCAGGGGCATTTATGCCTAAAGGGAGAGAAAATGTATTAGGCTAAAAACTAAACTATTTTGGCCAGATTTCTTTGAAGACCTCCTCAGCCTATTTATTGGTTTTCCACGGTAGTCGCGATCCGCGTCCAGCCATGGCGGTGACGCAATTAGCAGCCTTAGTT
The DNA here is from genome assembly GCF_007095705.1 of Microcystis sp. Msp_OC_L_20101000_S702. NCBI lineage: Bacteria > Bacillati > Cyanobacteriota > Cyanophyceae > Chroococcales > Microcystaceae > Microcystis > Microcystis sp. Msp_OC_L_20101000_S702. The sequence goes on along the minus strand of NZ_SFBO01000199.1, from coordinate 5,797 downwards.
CAGGAAAAAATTAGTCAACCCGCCGAAAGATTGGCGAGTAAATCGGAGTTTAGCCCATCTATAGCGGTTCTAGAAGCAGATAATCGGGTATTAGTAGGGACTGCCGCCCTAGAATTAGCGATAACACCTCTCCATCAACAAATAGAAGCTTTTGCCCAACAAGCACAAAGCCAAGGATGTAACCGGTTGCAGATTATCCCCCTGTTTCTCCTGTCGGGGGTTCACGTTAAAGAAGATATTCCCGCAGCCGTGGCCAAAGTGCGATCGCCAATTAAGCTAGAGTTAAAGCCCCATTTAGGCAGTTATCAGGGCATAAAATCGCTGTTATCCCGACAATTTGCTGATTTAAGCCCCCAAGACCGCATTTTACTATCCCACGGTAGTCGTCGCTCCGGGGGTAATCGGGAGGTGGAAAATCTAGCGGCGTTTTTTGGAGCAATTACAGCCTATTGGTCGATAGAACCGAGTTTACCCCGACAAATCGAGAGTTTAATCGCTCAAGGTAGCCAAAAAATCGCTATACTGCCCTATTTCCTCTTTGCTGGTGGAATTACGGATGCGATCGAAGCCCAAGTTTTTGAACTATCACAAAAGCATCCAAATGTCAATATATTTTTAGGTAAATCTTTGGGAGCGACGGGGGAATTAGCCGAGATTATTGTTGAGGAAGGATGTGGATGAAGCGAGCAGCGATCGCTCTGGGCAGTAATTTAGGAGATTCAGCGACAATTTTAGGGCAAGCTTTAGGGGAATTAGAGCGAGTCAAAGGAATTAAACTAGAAGCTCATTCCCAATGGTATCAAACCGCGGCCGTCGGGCCGCCTCAGCCAGATTATCTCAACGGTGGCGCCATTGTGCAAGTGGATTTATCGCCCCTAGATTTACTGCATAAATTATTAGAAATCGAGCAGTTATTCGGGAGAGTCCGACGGGAAAGATGGGGACCGCGTACCCTCGATTTAGACTTAATATTTTATGATGACCTGATCTTAGAAACACCCGAATTACAGATACCCCATCCCCGCTGCCGAGAAAGGGCTTTTGTGCTGCTTCCCCTGGCAGAAATTGCCCCCGATTGGCGAGATCCCGTAACCGGAAAAACTATCCTTCAGCTATTGGGTCAATTGGGATTGGCGGAGTAGGATGTTAGGTGTTAGGGTTTTAGTGGAAAACTTCGCTAATTTCTTTTCACTGATTACTGAAAAGTCTTCCCCTGGCCCCAGATAACCTCATCTCAGTTACCGCCCCGAAACTCTACAATAAAGGCAGCAGCATCAATAAACAGTTAAAAAATCAACCGTGACCAAGACCCCATCCCTCGAGGAAACTCATTACAATCAGGCTAAGGCTAGTTTACAACAGGCCTTAACTTGGTATGCCAGTTTTCGCCGCCATTGGAATTATCCCCCCGATCCCCAACTTCAGGCCGCCGTTAAACAGGATTTGCAGTCCTTAAAATCGGCCTTGGATAAACTGGATGAAACGGTGATTCGGGTGGCGGCCTTCGGGTTAGTCAGTCGCGGTAAATCCTCGGTGGTAAACGCTTTAGTCGGTCAAAAAGTCCTGACAACTGGCCCCCTGCACGGGGTGACACGCTGGCCGCGATCGGTGCGTTGGACACCAGCCACGGGTAAAATTCAGATAGAATTAATCGATACCCCCGGATTGGATGAGATTGAAGGGGAAGCGCGGGCGAATATGGCCAGGGAAGTCGCTAAAAGTGCCGATTTGATTTTATTTATCGTCGCCGGGGATATTACCCGCACCGAATACGAGGCCTTGGCAGAATTGCGCCAGGCGAAAAAACCGATTATTTTGGTGTTTAATAAGATTGATCTCTATCCAGAAGCTGATCGCCGTCAGATTTTTCAGCAGTTACAGAGATTAGGAACCAATCGAGACGAAAAAACGTTAGAAGATTTGTTAACTAGCGATGAGATAGTTATGGTAGCCGCCGAACCGCAACCGATTCCTGTCCGGGTGGAATACCCCGATGGGAGCGTGGTGACTGAGTGGGAAACCCCTCCCCCCCAAATTGAGGAGCTGCAAGATAAACTCTTAACGATTTTAAATCGGGAAGGGCGATCGCTGCTGGCCTTAAATGCTTTAGTGCAGGGGCAAGAAGCGGAGGAAAATATCGCTAGAAAAACCCTGGAACTCCGGGACAGTCAAGCGGAGGAAATTATCTGGCAATACGCAAAATATAAGGCTTTAGCGATTGCGGCCAATCCGATCGCTATTTTAGACCTACTAGGGGCTTCAATCGTCGATTTGACTCTAGTTCGGGCTTTAGCTCGTTTGTACGGCCTGCCAATTACCAGTCACCAAGCTGGTCAACTCTGGCGGACTCTACTTTTGAGCAGTGGGGGGTTGCTGGTGGGGGAAATCCTCAGCACTGTGATTATCGGTTTGGGCAAAACGGCAGCGGCAGCGGCGAGTATTTTTGAAAATCCCACCTCTTTAACTCTCTACGGTAGCACCGCTCTCCTACAGGGAGCAATTGCTGCTTATGGAACCTATATCATCGGGAAAGCCGCTAAAATCTATCTAGAACGCGGTTGTAGTTGGGGGGCATCTGGACCGAGTACGGTGATTAATCAAATTCTCGCTCAAGTTCATCCGCAAACTATCTTATATCGTTTACGTCTAGAGCTAGAACAGTGATTTTAAGGTAAAAAGGAAAAAGGAAAAAAGGCGACAGTGATCAATTAAATATTTCCGACTGACTACTGATGACCGACTCCTAATTTTAGAAACTTAATTTTTGACAACGACCACTAGCTAGAAATGTTGAGAGAAAATCATGTCTGCTGCCCATAATTCTTATATTCCCCTTCCCGTTTCTCGCCCAAAAAGCCAAGGCAGTCAGCCTCGTCCCCAGTCACCAGTAAATCAGACGACCCCAACAGTAAAACCGACGACTAAATCGGTGGTGAGAGTTCCCGTGGCCCCAACACAAAAACAATTAGCCTCGCGTCAATTACGTTTCCTTTGCCTCCTAGAAAGAATAGTAGCTGTGATTACTTTTTGTCTGTTGGGTTCGACTCTGGGAATATATGCTTGGACGGTATATATTCCCAAGGTTTGGGACAAAGAATTTGGTAAACTGGAAACACTGCAACGTCACGAGCGCCATCTTTTGTCCACCAATGAAACCCTTAAACATCAACTAGCTGAACAAGCAGAAAAACCCGAAACCGGATTAACTCATCCCCAACCCTTCCAAACTATCTTTTTACAGCGTAAATCTGCTCCTAACCTGAAACAGTATCCCGCTTCTCAATCCCAATCTACCGTCAATTCTCAACCCAGAAGTGCCTATTAACAGTTATCAGTTATCAGTTATCAGTGGGTAAGTTAAAAGTTATCAGATGTGAGTTTTTAAGTGTGCAGTATTAAATAGAAGTTTCCTACTGTCTTTTTACCGATCACTGATTACTATTTACTGATCACTGTTTACTGATCACTGATCACTGTTTACTGATAACTGATAACTGAAAGATACTGCTCATGACTGACACAAAAAGACCCCAATTTAGAAGCAAAGAAACTCGATCGCCCTCGGGCAGGATTCGGGACAGAAAGTCCTATTTAAACGACAAAAAACGGCAACAACAGTCAAAAAAAATGCCTGTGAGTAACGGGCGATTGATGGCGGTGTGGTTGGTTTTAGTCATGGGTATTGTGGGTTTAGCCTGGCGCTTGTACCAATTGCAAATAGTCCAAGCGCAGGAATTGCAAAAAAGAGCCAGACAACAGCAAACTACCAGTATTAGACCCTATATTCCCCGGCGGGCGATCGTCGATAGTAATGGTAATGTTTTAGCGACTGATCGCTTGATTTATACTCTTTATGTACACCCAAAACTGTTTGCTATTCCCCCGGCAGAAGTGGCTGATAAATTAGCTCCTTTATTAAATATTCCTACTAATCAACTGATTCAAAGATTTAAAGAAAAAGAAACAGGAATTCGTTTAGCCAATCAATTAACCGAATCCGTGGCTAGGGGCTTAAAACAATTATCTCTTGATGGTGTAGAATTAGAGGAAAAATACGCTCGTTATTATCCCCAAGACGATGTGGCAGCCGACGTGATTGGCTATGTAGATAAAGAACATCGTGGCCAGGCAGGATTAGAGAGAGGTTCCAGTCAGTTATTAGAAAGAGATCCTTTTTCTGTCAATACAAGACGCATGGGAGACGGGCGAATTTTACCGGCTTTTGTTCCCGATGGTATCTTTCAATTTGATGAATTACAGTTAGAAGTAACCCTCGATTTAAAACTACAAAGAGCAGCCCGGACAGCCTTGCGGGAACAGCTAAAGAAATTTAATGCTAAACGGGGGGCTGTCATCGTTATGGACTCCCTTGATGGTTCTCTTTTAGCCCTAGTTTGTGAGCCAACTTTTAACCCCAATGAATACTATAAAGCCAATGTGGCTCTATTTAAAAATTGGACCGTAGCCGATCAGTACGAACCGGGGTCAACTTTTAAACCAATTATTATCGCCCTGGCCATGGAAGCAGGGGCAGTTAAAGCTAATACGGTAGTCAATGATCCGGGGGCGATTACTGTCGGTCCCTGGACGATTAAAAATGCCTCTAAACAGGGTAATGGGGCGCTAGATATGGCCCAAGTTCTGCAAACCTCTAGTAACGTGGCTATGGTGCAAATTGCCCAAAAAATGAGGCGAGTTGATTTCTATAAAAGTTTATTAGGATTGAAAATAAATCAAAGGGTTGGTGTAGATTTACCCGGAGAAGTGGCAGGATATCTCAAACCCGAACCAGAATTTCTGGATAATGCCATTGAATCGGCCACCGCTTCCTTTGGTCAAGGTTTATCCCTAACGCCTTTAAAGTTAGTACAATTGCACGGTGCGCTGGCCAATGGTGGCACCCTGGTGACTCCCCATGTGATCAAAGGATTAGCCGACGACCGCGGCCGTTTGCACTGGCGGCCCGATTATCCCAGCAAAAAAGTCTTTTCTCCCACCGTGGCCCGGCAAGTGGTGGAAATGATGGAAACCGTCGTTAGCAAGGGGACGGGGGTAGCAGCCCAAATCCCTGGTTATCGCATCGGAGGTAAAACGGGAACCGCACAAAAAGCTAGTCCGACGGGGGGTTATCTACCTAACGCCAAAATTACCAGTTTTGTGGCGATTTTACCGATCGAATCGCCCCGTTATGTGGTTTTGGTGGTGGTGGATGAACCCAAGGGTGCGAATACTTTTGGCTCCACTGTGGCCGCTCCCGTGGCAAAAACGGTGATGAATACGCTCATTTCCCTCAAAGGTATCCCCCCCACCTACAAGGTCGCTCCGGCGGGTTCTGCGACCAATAAACCCCCGCGGCACGATTAATTTAAGTCTTGAGGAGAAAAGCCGCTAAATTGTCCGGTAACTCCCATTCTAAATAGGGTCTGCTGAAAAAGTTTTTCGTGGGTGTGGGGTGTAGGGTTTTACCGATTTTGAGGTAGTCAGTTATCTAATTTTCAGGGAAAAAGTCCTGGAATTTTACCCCCGATCACTGTAAGGGTCGGCACTTTTTGAGGGAAAAAAAGTCTAAAAGCCTTATCTAACAAGGTTTTTAGATTTATTCAGCCAGCCCTAAATAGGGTTTGCTGAATAAATTTGAAATGTAGGCAAAGTAAGGGTTTTGGGGCTTTTCTCGCGAAACAGGTGCAAGATTTTGAGAGAATCGTCGTTCAAAACCTTGCGTCTTCATCGGCCCGCGTCCTGTAGGGGCGAAGCATTCGGGCAATAACCTATCGGTGAAAACGTAGATTTTCTATCC
>NZ_SFBO01000198.1:0-9725 GCF_007095705.1 Microcystis sp. Msp_OC_L_20101000_S702 | reverse complement strand
TGATCAAGCTAGAGGTTTAAAGACTGATCGGGTTCCAATTATTTTTATTAATAAATATTTTACACAATTCATACCAGGTAAGCAAGAGAGCTACGCCACTACTACCGAATCATTACCTAAGACCAGCCCTAAATGGTACATTATCAAAGCGCAAGTCCCTAAGTATTTTGGCTCACGCCCCTTCCTCTTTTGAGACGTTGTGACACTTAGGGTGCGGAATGTGGGTTGTAAGCATTTATTAACAAAGGAGAAAAGCGGCTCTTCGGTTTTTGTTATGCAATGGACGGGGGTTATAAGGGATGTAGCGATTTTTGTCAATTATTTTCGATCTAGAGCGAACTAATCAATTAAATCCCTTGCCAGATAAGGATTTAGTCGATTTATGCCCCCCTATCGAACCATACCAAGTAACGAAGAGCCAGAAAAGCCAGCCATTACCAGAAGCTCATCCGAACACTGCAGATGGACAGATGAGATGCTAGATGAATTGGCAGACTCAGTTTCGGGTGTCAAAGAATCAGTTTCGGAATTGCGAGAATCAGTTTCGGAATTGCGGGAATCAGTTTCAGAGGTTAAAGATTCCGTAGAAGGGTTACAATTGACAGCACAAGCTCTGCTACAAATAGCTGCTCAACAACAGCAAGAAAATGAAGCTCGGCAAGCAGAAATTGTCGAAATCAGGCAAAGACAGGAAGAGTCAGACAAGCGTTTTGAGGTTTTGCTGTCAGAAGTTCGCCATCTGATTCGGCAAATTAAACCAGATGACCACCAGCCGCAAAGTTGATCGTGTGCTACACTAGGATTGGTGGTTCTCAGTTACTTGTTATGCGATCACAAATACCAGACTTGACGCATAAGGTTTTCAGGATAAGCAAATAGTCCCTAGCATACTACCTACCGAAAAGCCGCAATGGTTACACATTAGTGAGTAAATTAGTGAGTAAATATGTTGGCAAATTGCCAGCGATCACGTCTCTATGATACGATTACTAAGTACTAATTAAAAGCCGTGTTAAAAACCTTAAAAGTAAATTACGATAAACTTGGCACAAACTTCAAAAAACAAATCAGCAATATGTCTTGGTTGTTTTTTGAGCAATTCATCAGTTTAGGAATTGGTTTATTTGTAGGGATTTGGGTGGCGCGGTATTTGGGACCAGATAGATATGGACAATACAACTATGCACTATCTCTTGTCGCTTTATTCATGCCGTTAGTTCAATTAGGATTAAATGGAATTGTTGTCAGAGAAATAGTATTTCAAAAAGATGCAAATTCTAGGAATGAAATTTTAGGAACAACTTTTGTGATCAGATTAGTAACTGGAACAATTGCAGTTTTTTTGAGTGTAGGGACAGTAATCTATTTACGACCAGGGGATACTTTGTCGCACTGGCTAGTAGGGATTATAGCAGCGGGCAATATCTTACTCGCCTTTGATACGATTGATTTATGGTTTCAGTCGCAGGTGAAATCCAAATACACGGTAATTAGCCGTACTACAGATTCTCTTGTTTTCAGCATCGTCAAAGTCCTCCTGATACAGTTAAGGGCTTCCCTGATAGCTTTTGCCGTCGCCACGGCCGCTAAAGGAACAATTAAGATAATCGGCTTGTCTATATGTTATAGGATTGACGGTTTGTCCCTGAGGAATTGGTCTGTAAATCTCTCTCGGGCTAAATTCTTGCTCTGGGAAAGCTGGCCACTGTTTTTTTCAGGATTGGCTATAATGGTACAAGCCTATATCGATCAGGTAATGCTGGGTCAGATGATCGGTGATGCCGAAGTTGGTCAATACTCAGTAGCCATGCAACTAATTGCAGTATTCGGTTTTGTCCCTGTGGTTATATGTCAATCCCTGGCACCGGCCGTGTCGGAAGCAAAGTTGGCTAGTAATAGCCTATATTTTAATCGCTTGGAGAATATCTACCGATTAATGTTTATCTTATTTTTGTTAGTTTCTATCCCTATTTTCCTCTGGTCTAGTAAAATTGTCATAATTCTGTTTGGTCAAGAATACAAGGAAGCAGGAACCTTGTTATCCTTATTTGCCATTAGGTTATTTTTTACTAATTTTGGAGTAGCAAAATCTTTGTTTATTACAAATGAGAGCTTATTTAAATACTCAATGCTTACAGCTATCATTGGTTCTTTAGTTAATGTTACCCTGAATTATATGCTGATTCCTCACTATGCAGCCGTTGGAGCTTTATGGGCGACAATAGCATCCTTTGGAACAACTACCTTTTTAATTGACTTACTTTATCCAAGAATGTACGGCAATCTCATCCTTATGGGTAAAGCGGTATTGTATCCTTGGCGACTAAAATTCTAGCAAGGCCAAATATAAAATTTTGTTTTTGAATTGAGCATTTATGTATAAAGTATGATACACTAACGTTGTGCTTTCTTGGTTTAAGGATTTATTCAAGGATTTGCAAGATGAAAGAGCCCCTGGAAAATTATCAGAAGAGTATCTACTCCCAATATGGAGAAGATGGTATTATCGAAGAAATTTGTCGAAGGTTAGGAATTAGTAATGGACACTGCGTGGAATTTGGAGCTTGGGATGGCATTTTTCTCAGCAATGTTTATAATTTATTGAAAAATAAGGGATGGTCTGGTACCTTGATCGAAGGAAATTCAAAAAAATTCCAAAAACTCAAGGTTAACATGAAAGACTTTTCTCAGGTATCATGTCTTAATGAATGGATAGGATTTGAGGAAAATAATTCTCTTGAAACAATCCTTAAACAGCAAAAAGTTCCTCCTGATTTTGATGTGTTATCTATAGATATTGACGGAGTAGATTTTTATGTATTTGAATCTCTCTCTGTTTATAAGCCTAAAGTTGTTATAATTGAGTACAATCCTACTATACCAAACGAAGTTGAGTTTGTTCAAGCAAAAACCTTCTCTACTAGCCAGGGTAGTTCAGCAAAATCCATAGTAAAGCTTGCAGAAAATAAAGGTTACAAGCCCGTATTTTGTACCTCATGTAATCTCATTTTTGTCTTAAATACTTATTACGATTTGGTTTGCGATTATGATGTTTCCTTGGATGAATTGAGGGATGACTCGCCATACAAAGTGTTTTTATTTGTGGGGTATGATGGAACCGTATTTACGAGTCAACCAGTCAAACTCTTATGGCATGGTGGAATTACTGTAGACAGCAGTAAACTTCAAGTTATCCCAATGCTATTCAGATCGTTTCCTGGTAACAAAAATATGGTATTACAGAAACTCCAAAAAGTTTTTCTTGATTGGTTTGTTAAAAAATAAACTAAGAACAGATGAAGCAAAATCATTGGGCAATTATAGAGATGAAAATATTTCACAATAATCTGGAGAGAAAATTATGGGAATAGTACGCATGGGACCGCCAAACGACTTAATACTTATGTTGAAAGAATGTAGTGAGGTAAACAGCTTCATTGAAACTGGAACTCATCTGGGAAATACGGCTTACTGGAGCAGCCAGAAATTCGGGCAAGTAATAACACTTGAGTATTCTACAGAAATGTATCAGCAAGCAACTCAGAAATATGGTAATGTAGAGAACATCAAATTTCTCCAGGGAGATAGCAGAGTGTTACTTCAAGAAATTGTATCTAGCCTTAAACAGCCAAGTATGTTTTGGTTAGATGCTCATTGGAGTGGTGGCCAGACTTACGGGGAAGAAGACGAATGTCCGTTACTTGAAGAACTTGAAATAATCAATGCTTCTCCATACGATCACATTATCTTAATTGATGATGCAAGGTTATTTCTCTCTCCTCCTCCTGCGCCACACCGAGTTGAGCAGTGGCCAGATATTTCTGCTGTAATCGATTGTTTAAATTTAGTCAAGAACAGATATACTGTAATTATTGAAGATGTCATCATCTCCGTTCCCAATAAATTTAAACCTGTCCTTGCTCAGTATTGTCAAGATTTGAATACCAAGGTTTGGGAAGAGTATGGAAAACAACAAAATACTAAAATTCAGGCAGGATTGAAATTAATATTACAAGGAATGAAGCAGACAACTTTAAAGTTACTTCCTGGAACAAAAAAGATTCTAAATACAATGAAACGAAATGGCTAGTATCAAAACAATAAAGCAATACCTCTCCAAATTCACCTTACTTAAGGTTCTTTATATCATTTATCGTACTTTGAAACAACAGTATGGCTTAAGTCTTAACTGGTTAAGGGGATTATTTGATATAATTTTATTCTCAAATGAATATAGAGTTTTTCAGGCTAATAATGATAACAATAATTTTGAATTAAAAATAAAGAACTGGATTCCTTGCTTGACTGATAAGACAGAGTTTACTCCAGTAGGGCCTGTATATTTTTTACAAGATACTTGGGCGGCAAGTAAAATTTTTCAACTTAAACCCGAACATCACTATGATGTGGGTTCATCTGTTAAAACAATTGGCATAATATCCCAATTTGTTCCAGTTACTATGATTGATATCAGACCGATTGATATTGAGCTAAAAAACTTGTATTTTCAAGAAGGATCTGTACTGGATTTGCCCTTTGAAGATAACAGTATTGAGAGTCTATCTTCTCTTTGTGTCATTGAACACATCGGTTTGGGAAGATATGGCGATCCCCTCGATCCCTGGGGTAGTGAGAAAGCTGTAAAGGAACTCAAGCGAGTTGTTAAATTAGGCGGTATAATTCTATTCTCTGTACCAGTAGATGAGAAAAATAAAATTTATTTTAATGGCTGCCGTGCTTTTACACGCGACTACGTCCTGCAACTCTTTGATGGCTTTGAACTTGTGGAGGAAAAGTATCAATATGGTAGGCAACTTTACGATTCATACGATCCGTGTAAAAAGTTTGGCACTGGTCTCTATATGTTTAAAAAATTTTAAATTATGCTACAATAAAAACAAGTCTTACAGTCTCTAAACTCTAGCTCTCTTATGGGGTAAGCCTTCAAGCTATCGCTAACTAACAGAAACCCGAAATTTGAGTTTTTATTAGAAAAAAAGTTAGCGATCACTTGTCAACCGAGGGTTTCAGAATCTGGATTCGGTCGGGGATTTCCGAAAGTTCCAGAAGAGCGCTATATCGGTTCTCACACCTGAGTCGTACACTTAAACCTTTGCTGATCAAACTTTTCAACATCGATAATGTACCTCTTGCGAACAGGAAACGCTATAGATTAGATAGATAATAAATACTTACCTTGGAGGTTTAAGGTCATGGATCAACAAAAAACAAGTCTTACTCTGTTTACCGGATGGCCCTTACTTTGTGAACAAGCAGCAAAAGATAAATCAGTTTTTGAGAATTTTAGAAGTAGTCCATCGGCCAAGTCAGTAGTAGAGACAGTAACGTTTAAAGCAGGAAGGCAGTGTTTACAACAAATAGTTTCTCAAAACCCTGAATTTACAAGATATTTCGATAAATTCAGAACAAGTGAAGATGTAGGCAATCCAGAGACTTATGGTTACAGGTATAAATGGTTCTCCGAAAAAATTTTCTTTTCACCCACAACTTTGAGGTATATAAGGGTTTTAAGCGACTTAAAAAAATTTTTTGGCAGTTTGGATGGAATGCGAATAGTTGAAATTGGTGTCGGTTATGGGGGTCAATGCAAAATCATTTCGGATTTGTATGAATTTGAGAGTTATACTCTAGTTGATCTGCCTTCATGTTTGCCATTGGCTAAGAAGTATCTAGATCATTTTGAAGTTAGGAATATCATTTGCAGTACTCTTGATGAATTGGATAAGAAAAACCAATACGACCTAGTTATCAGTAATTATGCTTTCAGTGAAATTACAAGGGGTCTGCAAGATGATTATATCGATAAAGTCACAAGGAAGTCTTTGAGAGGTTATCTGTTGTGCAACTTGCTTACACATGGAACAAAAATTAATTCCTATAGTAAGGAAGAATTGACTAATTTACTTAATGAAGCTAATGTGGCAGTCTTTGAAAAGAAGCCTTATCTACCAAAATCTGAAACACAATATAATGTTTCACTATTAGTTTGGGGAACAAACTAGAAAAATGAGGCTCTTCGTTACTTGTTATGGTTCGATAGGGGGGCATAAATCGACTAAATACTTATCTGGCAAGAGACTTAATTGATTAGTTCGCTCTAGATAACAAACAATTGACAAAAATCGCTAAATGCCTTTCTATATAAGGGTTCCATCCCTTATAACCCCCGTCCATTGCATAACACAAACCGAAGAGCCAAAAAGAGAATTGGCTAACATAAACATGAAGCTTAATCAATAATTCCTGGAGAGAAATTATCATGATCAAAATCAAAAATGAAAATCAGTTGCTACGAAAAACAAAGTCTTTGTGCCTGAAGATATTTAATGCCCTAGAAAATAATGGAAATTGTGAGTTTGATAGCAATGGAGAAGCAAAATTTATTAGCGATTTTTTAGCCACTTTGAAAAACAAAGAACCAGTTATCTTTGATGTCGGTTCTAATGTGGGGCTATACATCCAGAAAGTCTTAGAATATGCGGCAATAATAAATCGTAATCCTCAGATACACGCTTTTGAACCAACTAATAGTTGTTATAATGTATTACGGCAAAAATTTCTTAACCATCAGAATATAAAACTCAATCAATTTGGTGTATCCGATAGTGAAACAGAAGCAACAATTTACTATGACAGTAAATCAAGTGGGTTGGCTTCTTTATACCAAAGAAACTTAAAGCATTATCAAATTGATTTCTCTAACAAAGAGACGATTAAGTTGCGCCGTCTAGATAGTTATATAAAAGAGTATAATATTAGTCATATTGACTTACTAAAAGTTGATATTGAAGGTCATGAATTAGCTGCTTTTAGGGGATTAGGTGACTATTTGAACACAACTTTCATTGATGCTATTCAGTTCGAGTATGGAGGCTGTAATCTAGATTCTCATACCAGTCTAATGAAAATTTTTGATATTTTGATAAATTCTGGGTTTAAAATGTATAAAGTGATGCCAACCTATCTTGAAAGACGAGATTATCAGCCTCAAATGGAAAATTTCCAATACGCAAACTAGGTCGCCCTAAGTCCATCTATTAGATAAAATATGACTTGACACTACACTATTATGAAACAAGATAAAAATCTCATTATTTTCACTCACGGAGGCGGTCGATTTGCCAACCAGTTGTTTTCTTACGCTCATCTCATAGCGTTTTTAGCAGAGAATGATTACAAGTACGACTTGATTAATTTGGCCTTCTGGCCCTATACTCATCTACTAGAAAACACTTCAAAAAATCTTGCCTGTACTTTTCCCACTAAGCACAAACAGTGGCAAGCTTTGCAGAAGCTAAAAGATATTTTACAGTTTCTTCCTGATAAAATATCTAACAGCGGCAGAATTCGTAATAATATTGCTCGATTTCTGTATAATTATGCTTCTTTTGCTCCTGATATACAATCAATTATTGCCGAAAATGTTAGTGGCTTAAAAGACATTCCAGGAAAGCAAAAAGATAAATTTGATCTAAACAATCCAGATGATGTTGACTTATTAAATCAGGCAAAATTCACACTTTTAGCTGGATGGAAAGTGAGAAGTTGGCCGCTAGTCGAAAAACATCAGCAAACTGTTAGGGAGTGCCTAGCACTTAAAGAAAGTCATACAGCCACAGCCACAAAATTTATTCAAGAATTAAGACAAAAGTATGACTATCTAATTGGCGTTCTCATCAGACACTATGACTACCGGTTTATGCTAGAAGGTAAATATTTCTTTGAAACCCAGCAATATATTGACTGGATTCAACAAGCTCAAGATTTGTTTGGAACTTCTTTTAAAGTTGGCTTTGTTGTCGCCTCAGATGAACCACAAGATTTTGAGCTATTTAAAAATCTTAACGTAAATTTTGCGACAGGAACAGCTGTGGGTAAAGGGCATTACCTAGAAAGTATGGCAGAACTGTCACAGTGCGATATGATTATGACACCACCGAGTACCTTTGGGGTTTGGGCTGCATTTTTAGGTGATATACCTATCTTGCCACTTTATGATCCTTCTCAAGTTGTCAGCAAGCAAGATTTGTTGTATGGTAATATTTTTGATGCGATCGCTCATCCTGAAATGAGTGTTTTTGTAAAATAGCCTAAGAAAATGGAATAAATGTTTTTCAAGGAGAAGTTTATAAAATGTTGTATGGAAAATCCAGGCCTTCAAGCATTAGATATATACCGCTACTATTGATTTGTTCCTTACTCTTTATTACGGGATTACAAGTACCAGTAATTTCTATTTTGGCTACTATTTTATCGCCCTTGTTACTAATAGTTGATAAGTTGTTTGGGTGGCAAATATTTTCTATTAACAAAAGTCTCTTGAGAAAAACTAGGTTTCTTCAATCTCTAGTGATTTTGACTCTGTTTTGCATTATTTATTGGAGTATAATGGTTAGTTATAACTTATTGGTTTTAGGTGAAGACCAAGATGTATTACTACTCATAGTCGTACAAACTGTGAGAGTAACATCTTTTTATATTGTAGGATTTTTGATTAACTATACTCGGCTTCCAGGGTATCCTTATAACACCATTGTTGTCATGAGTTCTCTAGTTGGTTCAACTGTTTTTTATTCTGGATTATCAGTCCTAAGAACATTACAAATTCGTCCAAATTTGCCAAAAGTTAGAATTTATTTAGACTATTGGACTAATAGAGAAATGCCTGCAACTGGAGTAGGTGATTTCTTATTTTTAGGATTATTATATATTGTTATAGTATTTTATGCTTATAGACATAAAAAAGAATCTCAAATATTTTATATATTTTTTGTGTTTGTCTCAGCAATTTTTGTTTTTTTCTCATTCAATATAACAATCTTACTGCAAAACCGACTGGCCTTGATGGGAACAGCTATTAGTTTTGTAACTATCGGGTTTCTCTTACAATTTGGGTCTAAATTAAAATTTATAACTCTACCTTTGTTTGTAGGATTATTTGCCATAGTCTCCGTAGGAGTGAACATGCTTGAAATGATTTTATCTACTGTCTTGGCTCAATTAGGTGTTTTCAATAAACGTTTTTTAAGTCAGGGAACTGAGAGTGGTAGATTCGACAATTATCAAGTTGCTTTAGAAAAAATATGGCAATATCCTTTTGGAGGCAGAGAGTTTAATTTACCATCAACTAAATGGGTTCACAATCTATGGTTAGACGTAGCCTATGATGCAGGTCTTCTTCCAATGTTCCTACTTTTGTTATATTTTATTCTACATATAAATTGCCTTTTTAAAATACTTAATTCTGATTTACCTAAAATTGTAATTGTCTATTTTACAACTCTGAGCATTGGTATTTTATTCAATATGTCTTTAGGTCCGATCATTCAAGGCTCTGTTTTTGAATTTGGAATGACTTGCTTTTTCTTGGGCATCGTTGCGAGATTATCTGGAGAGGTTGAGATTAGCAAAAAATATAGTGCACCTAAATGATATGTAAACTAGAATGCCGACAACAATCCCGAAATATTTTAGAATAAAAGGAGGATAAATAGTAAGTGTTTGGAGAATCAAATGGAAGCAGAACTTCAAATTCTCGAAGAGTTCATCAAAACTAATCCCGACTCCCGAGAACTGAAAAGAGCCTGGGAGCATCCCAGTTTTGCAATGAGTAAAAATACTCAGGCAATATCGCCGTTGAGATAAGCACAACGTAGCTTCAAATACTGAGGAACATTCTCTGCTTTCCATTGTGCTCCCACAAT
>NZ_SFBO01000197.1:0-21768 GCF_007095705.1 Microcystis sp. Msp_OC_L_20101000_S702 | reverse complement strand
TTTTACGGTACATTAGCACTAATTAGAGAAGATGCAAGGGTGATGCAAGGGTGATGCAAGGGTTTTAAGAGATTCTAGCAGATTTAAGTGCATTTGGGAAGCTCTCAATCAAGCTAAAAACCTTGTTGGATAAGACTTTTAGACTTTTTTTCCCTCAAAAAGTGCCAGCTATTGCGGGGATCGGGGGCAAAATTCAGGTACTTTTTCCCTGAAAATTAGGCAACTGACTACCTCAAAATCGGTAAAACCCCACACCCCACACCCTGCCCCCAGGAAAAGCTTTTTCAGCAAACCCTAATTATTGCTACTATGGCAAGAGTACCTCTCGTCTGGCTTCCACCAGAAGTCTGTTGGTAGCTTCGGGAATTGTCAAAACCGAGATGTAGTTACTCATTGAACGCCACAAAGGCCAAAATATGGAGTATCGTTTATGAGCCATTTATCCCTATCCGAACAGATTAACGCGGAACTTCTGGCAATCCTGATCGAAGAAGAAGTCACCTATCCCTGGGATGTAACCTCTGTTGAGGGTAATGATCCCTTAGACGTGACAGAAACGCCTTTTTCTCTGTGTGAAGGACTAGAAGCGACGGCGATCGAGGCACAAGCTCATAGATTCTTTAGCAGTTTACACCAAAAATTCCCGACAGTTTCCCTTTCATCCCGGTCTAATATCTTTGATAAATTTGCCTCTTTACTGCCAGCCGAACATTTAAATCGTCTAGTAGAAAGTGCTGAAAATCTAGTTAATAGTCAATTAGATAACTTCGATCGCCTTGTTGTTTGTCTTAGCGAGCTTTTTCCCCAATGGTCTCCAGAAGATTTACAGGTTTTTGCCCGTCCCTACGCCTATACTATGCGTAATGGCCAGAGCAAAACCACTATAGACACCGAAGATTGGCAAAGTCTTTCCGAAATTGAACAAATTCGCCGGGGTGCAGCCATCGCCAGCCAGATTTTCCGCCACTTGTCTTCTCCTGAATAGTCATCTGGTTATCAGCCGTACTGCATTGAAACTGCCTATTAGACCTCCATCTAAATATTATAGTCATTTCAATTAGGATTGAGAATATCAATGCCAGAGTTCATAAGGGTTCAACCAGTCTAGACTGTATCAGAATTATCTGAAATGACTATATCTTAAGACTAAAAGTTTTTCTAGTTAAGGAATCTAAGCAAATAAAAATGATTTTAATTGCCTCATATTTTTTCAGTGAAATTGAATTAGCAACGATAGATACACATTTCAGCTTAGAACTACTCAGTTAGTACAAAAGCTAAAAGCAAGCTGTGACTGGGTTATAATTTTTGGAGATGTCTATTAGATATTTTAGTACAAATGCTCAAACTCTCTCTCCCCGCTCCATCTCCCCCTTCTCCCGTCTCCCCTTACCGATTACTGTTTACCGATCACTAAAAAAACCCCTACTCCCAATTCGGAGATATTGCTAGGGAAAAACGAAAAGTGCTGCCTTTACCTAATTCACTTTCTACCTCCATTTGACTTTGGTGTAATTCCACTAAACGACGGGTAATCGCTAAACCAATACCACTACCCCCAGAATAACGGGAACGAGAACGATCGGCCCGCCAAAAGCGCTCGAAAATAAAGGGTAAATCCTCTGCTGCGATGCCGATTCCCGTGTCGATAACGGCAATTTGTAGGCGATTTTTGTCCCTTGTCACTTGCAGGGTAATTGCACCCTGATCGGTGTAACGAATGGCATTACCGAGCAGATTAACTAAAATTTGTTCAAGGCGATCGGGATCGGCCATGACAGATGGTAAATTGGGGGGACAATCTAACTGTAAAGTCGGTCCATCTTCTAATAATTGATCGGCAAATTTTTCGATAAGAGAATTTAACAAAGTTAATAAATTAACAGGTTGCAGTTTAATCGAGAGATAACCAGATTCCGCTTGCGATAGCTCCTGTAGATCGTGGGTTAAACGTTCTAACCGGCGGGTTTCTTTCACTAATTTCTGATAAAGTTCTGGATTAGGTTCGATCGCACCATCGGCTAATTCCTCCAGATATCCCCGTACCACAGTTAAAGGGGTGCGTAATTCGTGGGTAAGATCACCGATTAATTCCTGGCGACGTTTTTCCACATCGGCTAAACTAATCGCCATCTGATTAAAACTGATGGCTAATTGATTTAATTCTGGGATTTCGCTTTCTGGAACTCGCGCCGATAAATCCCCTTCCGCAAAATTTTTAGTGATTTGTTTGATTTGTTTTACTGGTTTCATAATGCGTTGAGAAACCAAAAAACTCAGATAACCAGCTGCACTTCCTCCCGCAATAAATGACCAAATAGCACTACTATCCCAAGCCGTCTCAAAACCCCTAACCAAGAAAGTTCTTGCCGAGCGCACGGTAAAAAATCCCTGCCTTTCTAACTGTTCCAAACGCAAAACAAACATTCGGGGAGAAGATAATTTAGCAATGATAATAAAGCTACTCAATCCCACCACCATAACGAGGAGATGGGATAAAAATAATCTGGTTCCTAAGCTTAATTTTGGTGGCTGCATATTTGGTAAAAAACTCTATTTGTCGTCAATATTATTAACATTGTTTATCATAAAGATGAAGTATAACAGGATTGGGCATCGACGACCGACTCCCGAAAACAAAAACTTTGTACCTCACCATTAAGATAACAGCCATATATCCGGCTACAGCATCATAAAGAACTCTATCGGGTTTTTCCTGTGGAAGAATCTCCCCTTAAGCCATGCTGTGAGGGGAGAATAGGTCAAAACCTAACTTTTTGCCGCTCTATGCTATGGTATCAAGATGCGCTACTCTGTTAGGAGATGATTTTGCTTGAGTCATCTGCTCAAAGTAGCGTCTGTTTTTTTTAACCCTTACCCCCAAAAGAGAATCTTTTCTGTATGCTAGAGGCTAATAATCAGGGAGAGAATCAAATATTTCTCTATGAAGTTGTTTTTTCCGGTTCTTCTGGCTCTTTGCCTCAACGCTTCTCCCGGACAGTCCTGCGAGTACCTAAAAGCCGCATGAGTCAAGAAACACAGCGCCTCCTGCGCCAAGGTGCCAGGATTCTCAGTATAAAGCCTCTTGACCCAGAAACTGTCTCCATTAAGCCTAGTTTACCACCTCAACCCTGGTGGATAGAGATCACCACCACTCAGCCGAAATGTCTCTATTATTTCGGTCCGTTTGAGAGTTTTTCTGAAGCTTTATCCCATCAATCCGGTTATATCGAAGACCTACAATCGGAATCTGCTGTGGGGATTAACAGCGAAATTAAACAATGTCAGCCCGAGGTTTTAACTCAAGAAGATTTTTAATATATGGTATCTAATTATACAGATTTTTAGGAATAGTTAGTCTCCTTTTGTTTTCGTTGAATAATGCCTTCACCTTCACAGAATTTACAGGGGACGGATTCATTCTCTGTCTCTAGATAGATTCTTCCTTTGCCTTGGCAGTGGGAACAGATAACTTTTTCTTCCCACCAATAATTCTCTAAAAAAGCCTCATCGGTAATATAGGTAAAATCTTCAAACATTGGCTTGTCCTCTTATTGTTCAGATAGCTTAATCTGGGTTCACCTTTCAAGCTGAGAAATTGAAAATCAGTTTTACCCCCATAGTAAAAAAGATCGGGTTCATTCTCTTGGAAACTTAAATTACTTCATATTTATTCATATTTATTAATATAATAATGAGTGTTCACTATCAATCTTTGCTAAAGCAACACCCCCTGATTGTATCATAGCAGACATGGCAATTAACGACCAACTATACTTTAGACGTTCATAATCTGAGATTTATTCAACTTCTGAAATGGTAGAGTAAGCAAGGAATTCAGTTCTTTTTTATGTTTCAGATGGGCATCATTCAGACATTCATAAATAGCTGAAGAAAAGTCAGAAAAGTTTTCATAATATTTAGGGTTGGCTGAATAAATGTGAAATGTAGGTAAGGTAAGGGTTTTGTGGCTTTTCTCGCCAAACAGGTGCAAGATTTTGAGAGAATCGTGCTTCCAAACCTTGCGTTTTCATCGGCCCGCGTCCTGTAGGGGCGAAGCATTTGGGCATAACCTATCGGTGAAACCGGAGATTTTCTATCCGAATGCTTCGCCCCTACTTTTTGCCGCAAACCCTATTTAGTATTACAATCGATCGGATTTGGCGGATCTGAGTTTTTGTCCCTTTTGAGTTTCTCGATTTCTCGTTGATTGGCTTCCCGGTCAGCAGCCACCCATAATTCTGTATCTTCATCCCACTTGGGTTCCGTGTATATTGCTTTTTCCCAAAAGCAGGCCGATTTAATTTGTTCTGGATAAAGATCCTCGGCTCCGTAGAGGTTGGCTAGGATGAGGTTGGCTCCCTTGAGGTTGGCTCCCTTGAGGTTGGCTCCCTTGAGGTTGGCTTCGATGAGGTTGGCTCGGTAGAGGTTGGCTCGGTAGAGGTTGGCTCGGTAGAGGTTGGCTCGGTAGAGTTCGGCTTCGATGAGTTCGGCTCCGATGAGTTCGGCTCCCTTGAGGTAGGCTCCGTTGAGGTAGGCTCCGTTGAGGTAGGCTACCCAGAGGTAGGCTCCCTTGAGGTCGGCTCCGTCGAGGTTGGCTCCCTTGAGGTCGGCTCCGTTGAGGTCGGCTCGGTTGAGGTTGGCTCGGTTGAGGTTGGCTCGGTTGAGGTTGGCTCCGTTGAGGTTGGCTCCGTCGAGGTTGGCTAGGATGAGGTTGGCTTCCCTCAAATTTGTCCGACTTAAATCAAGAATTTTAATTTTATTAGAGTCAGTTGTTTCAGCCAAATTATCCCCAGCTTGGTCATTCTCAACTTTACGCCGGCCGATTACCGTTAAAGCGGCCTGAACTGGAATACTCACGGAAGGGAGCTTTTCTAGGGCTTTCTGTCTTTCCTCTGGCTTCAGTTGTTCAATATTCGAGGGAATGGGGGAATTTTTACGAATGTAGGAAGTCAGCACTTCCATAATTGTCCATTGATCCTTGGGAGAATCTTTGGCAATTCGCTCTAGGGAATAAATGCCGCCAATTACCACCTCCTCTTTAGTATTACCGATTTGCTCGACAGCTTTCGAGAAGCGCTCGGTAATAAGACGTTGCTGAGTCAGTTGTATTTCTGCTTGAGAATTGAGATAATTGACAAAAAGCCCAATTCCTGCCAAAAGGGTAGCAATTAATCCCAGGGCAGAAATAATCGTTTTGACCACATCAATGGCAAAGGTGCGGCTGTCTTTGTCTTCACGGGCAAAAAGCCCCGGTATTTGCTGAAATAGCCAGAAGGGAAAGATTAGCAGTTTCCAAGCAACTCTGACAAGAGACTGGAGCGATAGCAACAATCTTTTAATTAGCCTTTTTCCCCCGCGATAGGGCATCTTTAGATTCCAAGCAAGAATCGCTCTGGGATGTTGGCTAAAATATTCTTTCGCTTGCTGCCAGTCATCTATCTCATTGCCTTCTTTACCCGATGCCAGCCGTTTTTGATAAAACTCGTAAGCCTTGATCTGGTGCAATTCTAAAGGAATTCGTGGTGATTTTTTCTGGGCCATGCAGCGTTTTCCCCGCCAATAGATGGATTTTGCCAAGGGACTGAGGGACTAACAAAACTGTTTTCGAGGCCGGTTGAAAAGAAGTAAGTAGGTAGGCGTTAAAAGTTGTCAGATGCCCCCCTTATTAAGGGGGGATCCCCCCGCCTATCGGCACCCCCCTTATCAAGGGGGGCAGGGGGGATCCCCCCGCCTATCGGCACCCCCCTTATCAAGGGGGGACTAAGGGGGGATCGGCACCCCCCTTATCAAGGGGGGACTAAGGGGGGATCGGCACCCCCCTTATCAAGGGGGGCAGGGGGGATCGAACCTAAAATCCATTTTTAATTTAATTATAACCAGCTACTTACAATCCAACCATTAAAGTTTATCTGTTAATCGAGTAATCGGCTCTCTTGGCTGCTGTGTAATCAACAGGATCGATCATCGAGATTGCCAGTATAGACTAGAGCCTAACGTCAACCTTTGATCAAGCTGTTGGGCTACAATCCAGCAAGGACAAGAGAGCCTGTTTAGAGAATCGATCGCTTTAAGTGGTGTACTCGGCGTTAATTTTGACGTAATCGTAACTAAGATCGCAACCCCAGGCCGTACCTGTTCCCGAACCGTTACCGATACAGATAGACATTAAAACGGTATCTTCTCGTAAATAAGCCCCGCTTGCTGCCGCTTTCAGGTAATTACTGGCACTAGCTCGATCGAACGCCAGAGGTTGACCATTTTCCATCATCACGAAGTCGCCTAACTTAATTTGCAGGTCTTCTTGATGGAAGACAACCCCGGCCCGGCCCGCGGCCGCCGCAATTCGTCCCCAGTTAGGATCTCGACCGAAAACCGCCGATTTTACCAAGGAAGAACCGGCAATGGTGCGAGCAATCTGACGAGCGGACTGATCATCGGCCGCCCCCGAAACCCGCACTTCTATTAAACAGGTGGCTCCTTCCCCATCCCGGGCGATCGCTTTGGCCAAGTATTGACAAACTTCCGTTAACATGGCCTCTAACTTTTGGGCATCCCGGCCCATTTCTGTGATCGCCGTGGTGCGCGATTGACCATTAGCCAAGGCGATCAGACTGTCATTGGTACTGGTGTCCCCATCCACCGTAATCTGATTAAAACTTTTATTAGCCGCCCGACTTAACATATTTTGCCAGAGAACCGTCGATACTGCGGCATCACAGGTAATAAAGGAGAGCATCGTCGCCATATTCGGGTGAATCATCCCCGATCCCTTGGCAATTCCCCCAATTGTGACCGGACGACCATCGATGGTGGTTTGCAAGGCGATCGATTTGGGGACTAGATCCGTGGTCATAATCGCCCGGGCCGTGCTTTCGCCGCCATTTTCCGACAATAAACCTGCTAAGGTCGGTAAAGCGGCGGTTAACGCATCCATGCGAATCCGTTGCCCGATCACTCCCGTAGAAGCCAGCAAAATTGCATCGGCGGGAATCCCTAAAACTTGGCTCAAGGCGGCGGCACTATCGAGAGCATCTTGCCATCCGGCTTCCCCCGTGGCGGCGTTTGCTTGGCCGGCATTACACAAAATCGCCCTGGCGCTGGCTTTAGTTTGTAGGCGTTGACGGCAATAATCGACGCAAGCGGCGCGCACTTGACTGGTGGTAAAGACTCCGGCGGCGATCGCTTCTGTTTCCGAGACAATTAGGGCTAAATCGGGCAAACCGGACGGTTTTAGCCCCGCGGCCATCCCTGCGGATTTAAATCCTTTTGGGGCCGTGATCCCCCCCTCTATTTCCTGCCAATCGGCCATTTTCTCCCGTCTCCTACTTAAATTCGACGATCGATTATAGCAAGTAAAAAGCCAAAAATTAGCAAAGGGTTTGACCGTTTCGGGTTGGGAAGTGGGGAAAAAGCTGATAAGTAGCTGGTTATAATTAAATTAAAAATGGATTTTAAATTCGATCCCCCCTGCCCCCCTTGATAAGGGGGGTGACGATAGGCGGGGGGATCCCCCTTAATAAGGGGGTGCCGATCCCCCCTGCCCCCCTTGATAAGGGGGGTGACGATAGGCGGGGGGATCCCCCTTAATAAGGGAGGCATCTGATAATTTTTAACGCCTACCTACTTAGCTAATAATTTCTTGCGGCAAATTAGCCTAAAATACGATTAATTGACTAGGATTTTGGGGCGATAGTTTATGGAACGCGGGTTATTGTGGACACCTTTATTAATTCTATTTATTTGGTTGGCCTGGAGTGGTTGGAATGAATACCAAAAAGTGGAAATCTATCGACAATGGGCGGAAAACTTCGATCGAGCTAAGTATGATATATATTCTGTCTTAGGTCAAAAAGATAAAATTATCACTTGGGGAAAGCCAACTCGTAAGGGAGTGATCAATTTACAAACTTTTTCCCTAGAGGAGGTCAAAGAAATCCGTTTGTTAGTTAATAATCAAGTGGTGGATTTAGATGCTCTTCCCCCGCAGGGTTCCCCTTTTCTAGAATTTATTTTTAAGGAGCGATCGCCTGAAAAAATTCCTTTTACTGAAGTTGAATTAGCTAGTCGGTGGGCGAAATTTTTACAACAACAAATCTTAATTTAATCGCGAGAATTTCTAGCGCAATCTTCCCGATCGCAGGATACCGATAACTAACCATAAACCGATAAAACTAGCTGTAGCAAATAATACGGTACTAATAATAGTTAATTGCCGAGATTGGGTGCTGGCCGTAACAATAGCAGCCCCGATAATTAAGGAACCAATAATCACACTAAAAGCTAGTCGATTGGCGGAATTATCTAAACTGCGACGGAGATTATCTAATTCACGAATTTTCAGATTAACATTTAAAGTTTCTGAGGTTAAACTATCTAGTAAAACTTCGATTTGACGGGGAGATTTCAGGGAAAAAGATTTCAAGTCTAAAACTGTTCTTAGGGCAGTTTGTAGGGGAGTGCTACCGATTAACTGTTGTTCAAGAATATTAGTTAATAGCGGTTTGACTTCTTCTAGGATATTAATATCAGGATTAAATTTTCGGGCAGTTCCTTCTAGATTGGCGAGACTTTTGGCGAATAAACCTAAATTACCCGGGAGTTTAATTCTATTGCGACGGGCAATTTGCAAAAGTTCATAAACCACCTCACTAAAGTTAATTTGATTTAAATTGAGGTTATAGTATTTTCGCAGCATCCGCTCATAATCTACCTCTAATTGTACTAAAGTAATCGGGACTACTGACTCGGACAGTTTAATAGTTAGTTGACTGCATCTTTTCGCATCTAAGTCAACAATTGCTAATAACAATTCTGTTAAAATTTGTTGAGTTTGCGGGTCTAATCTGCCCACCATACCACAGTCAATTAAAGCTACTCTACCATCGTCAAGATAGAAAATATTACCCGGATGAGGATCGGCATGAAAGAAGCCATCAATATAAATTTGTTGAAAAAATGACCGAAACAAAATTCTAGTTATTTCGCTTTTTCTTTGGGAAATTGCTTGCTCAGTTGGCGGTCTAGAAACATCGGCCTCTAAAATTTGTTTTCCTTCTAACCATTCTAACACTAATAGCTTGGAATTAGTTAAGTCCCAATAAATTTTAGGAATAACTAACTGTTTGGGTTCTGACCACCGACTCTGGGTTAAATTATAGCGTAATTGGTCAGTATAATGACCTTCTTGGGTGAAATCTAATTCCGCATTGACTGCTTTAATAAATTCCTCTGCTAAGTTAACAACGTCGTAACTTTGACCAAATTCTGTGAGGGCAACTAAATCAGCAATTCCCTTAATTAAGGCACTATCTTGGGCGACAATTTTTTCGATCCCCGGACGCAAGACTTTAATCGCTACTTCCTCCCCAGATAATAAAGTTGCCCGATGAATTTGCCCGATCGATCCTGCGGCGATCGGTTGGGTATTAATATACTTAAATACCTGTTCGATCGGTTTTGCTAACTGTTCGGTGATGACTATTTCTATATCTGTCCAGGCAACGGGAGGAACTTGCGCTTGTAGGGCAGTTAAAGCCTCGATATAATTAGCGGGTAGCAGATCGGGACGGGTACTAAGTAACTGTCCCAATTTGACATAAAAAGGACCCAATTCCACAAGGATTTTTTTGAGAACTTCTGGGGTGGGAATCTGGGGATTTTCTGTTTTTCCTAGGGTTAAAACCCCGCGCATATAGTCCCAACCGTTGCCGAGAACTATCTCAAGGATTTCTTTTTGTCTTTGACTGGTTTGGGGGAGTGAGAACACGGTATTATCAGTTATCAGTGATCAGTTATCAGTTATCAGTGGGTAAGTTACCAGTGATCAGATTTGAGTTTTAAGTTAGCAGTATTAAGTAGGTAGGCGTTAAAAATTATCAAATACCCCCCTTATCAAGGGGGGACTAAGGGGGGATCGACACCCCCCTTATCAAGGGGGGCAGGGGGGATCAGAGACAAAATCTATCTTCAATTTAATTATAACTACTTACTTAAATAGAGGTTTCCTACTGTCTTTTCACTGATTACTGTTTACTGATTACTGAAAAAGCTGGTAACTAATATCGATCCTATAACAATTTCTTTAATTTGGGATCGGTTTGTAATTGCTTGAGAACTTGTTTAATATCTTGGGTACGATCTTTGTGGACAACGAGAGTCGCTTTACCGTCGCGAACAATTACCAGATCTTTTAAACCAATAGTAACGATCACTTCTTCCTCATCACTAGCATAGATAATAGCCCCCTCCGTATCCAAACCGACATGATTGGCCAGTTCAATATTTTTGCCCTTTGCTTCCAGTAATCTTTCCAGAGCATTCCAATCTCCCAGATCATCCCAACCGAAATTAGCGGGTAAAACGTAAGCGAGTTGGGTTTTTTCCATCAAAGCATAATCGATACTTTTTTTCTCTAAATCCTCATAGGCAGCGATGCCCCGATCGATCAGAGGCTGTAAAATATTATTAGCGTGGGTTTTTAGCTCCTCTAAAACCACTTGTCCCTGAAAGATAAACATTCCGCTATTCCAGCTAAAAAGTCCCGTTTCTAGGAATTTTTCGGCCGTGGTGCGATCGGGTTTTTCCGTAAAACGACTCACTTTATAGACGGGTAAACCATTAAATTCGCCCTGATTTTCTCCCTGTTCGATATAACCGTAACCGGTGGAGGGATAATCGGGTTTAATTCCTAAAGTAACGATCGCTTTTTGGCTGACGGCCACTTCTACGGCCGCTTTTAAAGTGTTAATATAAGCCTCTTGATTACCAATATAATGATCGGCAGGAAAAAAACCGATCGCCACTTCCTTACCATAACGTTTTATCACTTCTAAAGTAGCCCAAGTCACAGCCGGGGCTGTATCCTTGCCCACCGGTTCCACTAATAGGTTACTCTCCGGTAAATCGGGCAGTTGTTCGCGGACACCATCAGCGATCGCACTAGCGGTAATTACCCAGAGATTTTCCCAACCTGCCCCTAAAGATAATAGACGATCGGCCGTTGCTTGTAAAAGACTGCGACCACTACCATCAAGACAGAGAAACTGTTTCGGACGCGCTAGACGACTGAGAGGCCAAAAACGTTCCCCTTTACCCCCGGCGAGAATGACTGGAACAAGCGACTGATTCATAAAAAATTGACACTTATCGGTTAAGCTGAACCGATTGTATCAGACGGCAGCGAGCGGTGAGCATTTTCCTGACTCAAAGCTAAAAAGCGGGCAAATAACCCGCTTTCTAGCAAAAATAACCGAAATATTGCGATTAGAAATTCATTTCGGCCGCTTGTACTGTTTCCACTTGTTTTTTCTTAATAACTAAGAGGATTTGGCATAACATAATGCCACCGAGGAATAAAACTAATCCTTTGATCCGGCCGGGATTTTGTAGGACAACTTCCGTCTCTTTTTGACCAAAACCGCCAACATTGGGGTTACTGGTTAAAAATTGTCCCACTTCGATCACTTGACCTTCCGAGACGATTAACTCAGGACCTGCGGGAATATTTTCCACCACGGGGCCAGCTTCGGAAGTGATGGTGACTTCATAACCACCGGCTTCGGTTTTGCTGATCTGGCTAATTGTACCTGCGGTAGAAGCTTTGAAGGCGTTATTATTGCTGGGTTCACCGGTGGGGTACACTTGACCGCGACCACGATTGGCCCCTAAATGCACAGCATATTTACCGAAGTGAATACCTTTATTTTGGCTAGGATCGGGGGCCAGGACGGGGAAAACGATTTCTTTGTATTGATCACCGGGTAAGGGGCCGACGATAACCACGTTATCTTGACCTTCTTTGTAGGATTGGAAATAGACTCCACCGAGTTTTTCCTGCATTTCTTCGGGAATGCGATCGGGGGGCGCGATTTTAAAACCATCCGGTAGCATTAAGACTGCACCGACGTTTAAACCCCCCTTGGATCCGTCTCCTAACACCTGTTGACTGGCGGGATCGTAGGGGATTTTTACCACTGCCTCAAAGACGCTATCGGGTAATACCGAGTGGGGGATTTCAATTTCGGCGGGTTTTTGGGCTAAATGGCAGTTCGCGCAGACAATCCGACCTGTTGCTTCTCTGGGGGTTTCCGGGGCGGTTTGTTGCGCCCAAAAAGGATATGCTTGGGCAGATTGGGGGTTAATGACATCGCTGGTTAGGAGTAGGGAAACGGTAGCGATCGCCACGAGGACGGCTTTCACTAGGGCCTGTCTGTGGACTTGCGGGAAGCTTAAAAAGTTGAATGTTCTCATCTCTATAGGTCGAATAATTCCAAATCTCGTCACATTGAATAATCTAGGACCACCAGGGTTCTTCGCCGGTGCGGAAGTCGGTTTCCGTCCAAGTGGAGAAGACGACTTTATCATTATCGGTGACGTTGGCATGGGCGAGGGCTAAGGATAGAGGCGCTGGACCGCGAACTACTTTTCCTTCGGCATTGTACTGGGAACCGTGGCAAGGACACATGAATTTTTCTTCGCTGGCATTCCAAGGCACCACACAACCTAAGTGGGTACAGACGGCGTTAATTCCGTAGTTGGCCAGGGTTTTGTCCTCTTGGACGACTAAATAGGTGGGGTCGCCTTTTAAACCTTGGGCTAAGGTGCGATCGCCAGCGTTATGGCTGGTCAGAAATTGACTGACAATCACATCATTGCCTAGGGCATCTTTTGCGGTGACACCGCCACCCGTACCACCGGCCGAGGGGGGAATAAAATACTTAACAATCGGATACAAAGCCCCCGCTGCTACTCCGGTAATTGTACCAAAGGTCAACAGGTTCATAAATTGACGACGACCCAAATCGGGAACATCTGTACCGGAAACTTGACTCATTGCTCCTTATCTCCAAATGTAAATTTTTGTAAACTAATTCTCATCTAAGGGCGATTTTGTGCATCTCGATCAAGACGAAAACCCAGAGCTTAAAGAAGGTTTACAAGGGCTTTATTAGATTATTACAGATATTGAGTCACGGACAATTGCCACGGCAAAGCTGCCCCAAATGCGATCGCTGTTTGATCGCTTTTGCCGAGATGAGAAACCGCGAACATCGAAAGAATCTTAAAAAATTTGATCCAATGGAAAAGTTAAGTCCCCATATACCTTTAACTTAAGTTAAGTAGCTGGTTATAATTAAATTAAAAATGGATTTTAGGTTCGATCCCCCCTTAGTCCCCCCTTGATCCCCCCTTAGTCCCCCCTTGATAAGGGGGGTGCCGATCCCCCCTTAGTCCCCCCTTGATAAGGGGGGTGTCTGACAACTTTTAACACCTACCTACTTAATAGCCAAGAATACAATGATTTCAAGTCATACCTACCGGCTTGTACAGGGAAAATTCTCGCATCAGTAGATTACTTAACTCAATTTGTCAAGGCTGGGATTACTTTCAAGGCTCGGTATAAAAATCTTTATTTATCTCTATCATCTTTAACTTATGAAATTAGCTGATATTCTCAAAGACTCAAGTTATAAGTTGTCCCAGTTTACGCCGACGGAAATTGAGCAATTAGAGCAGGCAATTACGCTTAAAAAGACGAAAAATGGGGAAGCTCCCTATACAATTTGCTTAGTACGGAAAAAAGAGATTAAACTTACCCCAGAAGAAGCGATTAGACAATTATATTTAAGGGTTTTAAGCGATCGCTTACATTATCCTCTCAGTCGCATTCAGGTGGAGTATGGGGTGAATTTTGGCAGAGAGGTAAAACGAGCAGATATTGCGGTGATGGACAAAGATCGCCTGAACACAGTTTATATTTTGGTAGAGGTAAAGAGTCCGAAGTGGAAGGATGGAAAAGCACAACTACGTTCCTATTGTAATGCCACAGGTTCGCCGATGGCTGTTTGGACGAACGGCGATCAGATTTCCTATTATCAACGCAAAGATCCCAATTATTTTGAAGATATTCCAGAT
Source organism: Microcystis sp. Msp_OC_L_20101000_S702 (assembly GCF_007095705.1). Classification (NCBI taxonomy): domain Bacteria; kingdom Bacillati; phylum Cyanobacteriota; class Cyanophyceae; order Chroococcales; family Microcystaceae; genus Microcystis; species Microcystis sp. Msp_OC_L_20101000_S702. Next base: position 7,851 of record NZ_SFBO01000197.1, on the reverse strand, counting down.
ATCCCTAACTCTAATCAAACCCTAGCAGATATTCTCCAGATTAAGTTCACTTTAGATGATTTAATCGCCAATGATAAGTTAGTCAAAGAAAATAAATCTCTGAAAACGCTAATCGAAGAAATGGAAGATGAGGTGTTAGCAAATGCGGGGGTAGATGTCTTTGAGGAATTATTTAAACTGATTTTTGCCAAGCTCTATGATGAATGGTATTCTGGACAGGGGAATCGACGTTCTACTCGTTCTCTGGAGTTTCGTAATACAGGACAAACAGAAAGCGCATTAAAAACGAAAATTCAGGATCTTTTTGACAAAGCTAAGAAAAAATGGCCAGGGGTATTTAGTGATGATGCCAAGATTAGTCTCACACCTTCTCACTTATCGGTTTGTGTGTCATCCTTAGAAAATGTGAAGCTATTTAACTCCAATTTGGATGTAATTGATGAAGCATTTGAGTATTTAATCAATCAAAGCAGTAAAGGGGAAAAAGGACAGTTTTTCACCCCTCGTTATGTGATTGATATGTGTGTGAAAATGCTTAACCCCCAAGAAGATGAATATATGATTGATAGCGCAGCTGGTTCATCGGGTTTTCCAGTACATACAATCTTTCATGTTTGGCGGCAGATTCTAGAGGATGAGGGATTAGAAGTAAGTCATTTATTTTCATTGGAAGAAAAGCCACCCCGTTGTAAGGAATATGTGGAAGAAAAGGTGTTTGCTATTGATTTTGATGAAAAAGCGGTGAGAGTAGCACGAACCCTCAATCTGATTGCTGGAGATGGACAAACAAACGTACTACATTTAAACACTCTAGATTATGAATTATGGGATGAGGTGACGCAACAGGAAGAATGGGATGATGTTTATCATGAAGGTTTCAGACGCTTGAAAAAACTGCGTCCAAAGGGAAGTCCAGACTATAGGGAGTTTCAATTCGATATTTTGATGGCAAATCCACCTTTTGCGGGTGACATCAAAGAACCGCGCATGATTGCTCGTTATGACTTAGCAAAAAAGCCTAACGGTAAATGGGAAACTAAGGTAGGACGCGATATTTTATTTATTGAGCGCAATCTAGACTTTTTGAAACCGGGGGGAAGAATGGCGATAGTTTTACCCCAAGGACGCTTTAATAATTCCTCTGATAAGAATATTCGGGATTTTATTGCCGAAAGATGTCGAATTTTGGCAGTGGTGGGATTACATGGTAATACTTTTAAACCCCATACGGGAACAAAAACCTCGGTGTTATTGGTGCAAAAATGGAATGATGATCCCAAAATAGGCGCGCTTTGTCCTCGTCAGGATGATTATAATATCTTTTTTGCGACGATGCAGAAGTCAGGCAAGGATAATTCTGGAGAAAAAGTTTATGTTAAAGTGTCTGATGATTCGGGGGATTTTCTCTTAGATAAACATAATCATTGGATTGTGGATCATGATCTTTTTAATCATGATGGATTAACGGAAGATGGTATCGCTGAGGCTTTTATTGAGTTTGCTAAAAAGGAGAATTTAAGTTTTTTTGAGATCCCCCCGGCTAACGCCACCCCCCTTAATAAGGGGGACAGGGGGGGAGCTTTTGATGCGGTTAAATATCAGCAGTTAATGGATAGAATTGAAGCCTCAATTGTTAAATATACTAAGGTCTTAGCTGGAGCTAGTACCCTAAGATTTGATAGTGAATACTATAAAAAAGAATTTTTGGCAGATGAACGAATCTTGACAGCTAAAAGTAATCAATTTGAGCAATTTAGCCATCTAAATTTAGAAGTTGACGCTAGTGCTTTTTATCCTTCTATTGAACCTTATTATGGTCAGGGAGATTTACCATTTCTTAGAGTTTCTGACGTAAATAGAACAATTGATTATACTAACTGTATAACTATTCCCAATCAACTAACTAACCAGCATTCTACTCTCAAAAAGGTACGCTTTGGAGATATTCTTTTAACCAAGGGAGGTAGCATTGCAAGAGTAGGATTCGTGACTCAGGAAGCGGCAGTTAGTAGAGATTTAATTTTTATTAATTCTGCCAAGCTATCAGAGGAAGATCAAGTCTATCTATTTCTATACTTCCAAACAGATTTTTGCAATAGGCTTCTAATTCGCTCTAGTTCTCAATCAGTTCAAGCACATTTAACAATTACTCTTGTTCGAGGACTTGAACTATTTAAAGCTTCTTATTCTTTTAAGAATTTTCTCAAAAAATTGATCAATTGTAGTCAGAAAGAACTGGATTTATCTAAAACAATTTACCAACAAGCTGAAAATTTACTATTAACAGAACTTGGTTTAAAAGATTGGCAACCCACAGAAGAAAGCATCGCAGTTAAAAGTTTTTCTGAGTCTTTTCTGTCTTCTGGACGCTTGGATGCTGAGTATTATCAACCGAAATATGATCAAGCTTTAGCACAAATCAATAGTCTTAATCCTTCAAATATTATTCAACTTGAGGATATATTAGTTACCATTACAAATGGTCATACTCCTTTAAGACATGATTTGAGTCTTGGAAATGTAAAGTTTTTAACTGCCGAACATATTGATGATTTTCAAATAAATTATGAAACGCAGAAACGCATTTTACTCTTCCATCATCACAACGAACTAAAACGAACACAGATAAAAAATGGAGATATTCTGATAACAATTAAAGGTAAAGTTGGAAATGCCGCAGTTGTTGAGAACTTAAATAAATTGGTTAATATCAATCAAGATGTAGCATTGCTACGCCTCAAATCTGGATTCAATCCTTACTATTTAATAGGCTTTCTCAATTCTCAGTTAGGAAAGCTACTCATTGAAAAAGCATCTACTGGACAAATTAATCCATTTTTAAGTCTTGGAGCTTTAAAAAAGCTAAGTATTCCAGTTTTTTCTGAAAATATAATGGAAAATATTGGAAATTTAATTCAATTAAAAGTTGAGAGTTTTAATCAAACTAATTGGCAATCGAAACAACTCTTAGAAATTGCTAAAATAGGAGTAGAAAAAGCGATAGAAACCGATGAAGAAACGGCAACCGCTTGGATAAACCAACAACTAGAAAGCTTGGGAGTAAAACTAATCCGATGAAAACAAAAATAGAACTACCAATGGAACAAATTAAAGGATTTTGTCAAAAGTGGCAAGTCACCGAATTGGCATTATTTGGTTCAGTTTTACGCGAAGATTTCCGTTCAGATAGCGATATTGATATTTTAATTACCTTTTCCCCAACCGCTAAACGAGGTTTAACCGAAACCCTACAAATGCGCGATGAACTGCAAGCAATTTTCAATCGAAAAGTAGATTTAATTGTGAAAGCAGCACTCAAACGGAGTGATAACTGGCTAAGATGTAAAAACATTTTAGAATCAGCACAGATTATATATGCCTCATTGTAAATGCTATCAGACGTATTTTGCGCTATACTGATGGAAAAATAAATTAACAGAACTTTTGAAAGCGATCGCACCTTTACTCTAAGAGTGCTTTAAAAGCAAAATCCAAACAACTCTTAGAAATTGCTAAAATAGGAGTAGAAAAAGCGATAGAAACCGAGGAAGAAACGGCAACCGCTTGGATAAACCAACAACTAGAAAGCTTGGGATTCAAACTAATCTGATCAACACAAAAATAGAACTACCCTGGATTTTTACAGAGGTCTATTTTTAACGGGGGAGGATGTCAACCCTCACTCCCAGACTCAACAGTATGGCCGACTTCGCTGATCCATTGGGCAATTTCTGCGCGGGATGCGGTGGTTTCTACCGTGACGATTTTATTGGCTACATCCACCGATATTTGGGCTGCTGGTTGCTGATTGTTAATCGCTTTAGTAATGGTATTAGCGCAACCTTCACAGGCAATACTAGGCACTTTTAGGGTAATTGTCATTGTTGTAACTCCAGTAACTTTATAGCTAAAAACTAGCATAAATTGTCAGGGGTAGCTGATTTTTTAAGAGTTTATTTACCATTTCAGCACTGCCGCTTCGATCCCCTGTTCCCGACGCAGTTGACTATCTTTTTCTAGCCATTGAATGACCTGTTTATGGGTTAGTTCTTCTAGGGTTACTCCCGTATCTTCGGCGATTATTTTTAGTAAGCGTAGGGAAGAAATCGTTAAACGAGTCAGGAATTTTTCGGGAGAAGTCAAGAGGGCAGCGTCCACATCTGCCGATTCTTCTGGGGTTAAAAATTGTCTGTTTTCGATCATAGTTTTATTTGGTTTCCATCCAATTGTCACCGGCTTTAATTTCTACCAAGAGAGGGATCGTCAAGGAGACAGCTTCTTCCATAGTCGTCTTGATTTTTGACTCTAGGGATGGCCATTCTTCCCTCGGTACTTCCAAGACTAATTCATCATGGACTTGCAGCAGTAATCTCGCTCGATAATTTTGCAGTACCTCGGCCAATTTTACCATCGCTACTTTAATAATATCAGCACTGGAACCCTGAATGGGCGCATTAGCAGCCGATCTTAATAATTGTGCTTCCTCGTTGTTGAGTTTGAGGCTATCTAAATCGATGTCATGTAAGGACAGTCCTCGCAGTCTTTTTAAGAGGGGATTATCGAAGTTAAAATAACGTCTTCTACCCAAAATTGTTTCTACATATCCCTGAGCAATTGCTTGTTTTTTGCTATTCTCTAAATACTCAAATACTTGGGCATAACGTTGATGATATTTTTCAATAAATTTTCTGCCCTGCTCTACGGTTAATTTCGATTCACGGGCGAATTTTTGCGCTCCCATGCCATAAATAACTCCGAAGTTAATTGTTTTTCCTAAACTGCGTTCTTCGGAGGTAATTTCCCCTTTATCAAAGAGCAATTGAGCGGTGACTTTATGAACATCTTGATTACTACGATAAGCTTCTAATAAAACTGGTTCTTGACTGAGATGAGCGAGAATTCTTAACTCGATTTGTGAGTAGTCCGCTGACACCAATAAGTAACCATCTTCGGGGATAAAAGCTTGACGAATTCGTCTGGAAAATTCACTGCGAATGGGGATATTTTGTAGGTTAGGATTGGAAGATGATAAGCGTCCGGTGCTGGTGATGGTTTGATTAAAATCTGTATGTACTCTTGCGGTTTTTGGTTCGGCTAATTTCGGTAAAGCATCCACATAGGTGGATTTTAATTTAGATAAGGTGCGATGTTCAAGTATATAATCAACTAAGGGATGATCGCCTTGTAGTTTCTCTAAAACACTTTGATCGGTGGAGTAACCTGTTTTAGTTTTTCTGGATTTTTTGCGATTGAGTGCCAATCGATCAAAAAGGATTTCACTTAACTGTTTAGGAGAGCCAAGATTAAAGGTTTCTCCGATGGATTCATAAGCTTTTTTTTCTATGTCTGCCAAGTCTCTTTCTAGTTGCTGGGAAAAGTTTTTTAGATAGTTAATATTAATTTTTATACCATAATTTTCCATCTGCCACAGCACCATGACTAAGGGAGATTCTACCTCTGAGAATAATTGATATAAAGAGGGAATTTTAGTTAATTCTGCCTGTAATTTTTCTCGAAGTAAATAGGTAGCGTAGGCATCTAATCCGCAGTAGTTGGCAGTGGTGGTAATATCTAAATCAGCGATAGTTTTTCCCCCAGGAATACCGAGACTTTTATAACTAAGGGAAGTGATACCGTCTAAATAGCGATCGCATAAATCTTCGAGATTATGAGTTAGTTCGGGATGGAGGACATAACTAGCCACCAGAGTATCAAAAACTAGACCTTTAACGGTAATTCCTTGATGATAAAAAACATCAATATCAAATTTCGCATTCTGGAAGACTTTCGGATAATCATCACTGGCTAAAATTGGGCGTAATTTTTCGAGAACTATCTCTAGATTTAAATTATCACCGCTCTGGTGGCCGATGGGAATATAGGCCATAGAATTTAATTCTTTTCCCCAACAGCAACCGATCCCGACCAATTTGGCTACACGAGGATTTAAATCCGTGGTTTCGGTGTCCCAAGCGACGGGAAAATGTGGATTAGTGAAAGTTGTTAATTTTGCCAGTAAAGCATCTAACTTAGGAATAGTATCAATAATGTCGGGAGCAATTAGAACCGGTGGAGAAATAGGGGGTAAATCAAACAGAGACAATTGATTAGAATCAGCATCGCTAGTTAATTCTAGGGTAGGAGTGCCACCTAGATGCTGTTGAATTTGATCGAGTTTCTGGAGAATTTTCTTTAACTCTAATTTTTCCAATAAAGGTTTAACTAAACGCCGATCAAAACCTCGGAGACGAAATTTATCCTCTTCGAGACTAACGGGGGCATCAAGGGCAATTTTGGCTAAATAGCGAGAACTTTCGGCGGCGGGTTTTCCCTCTAATAATTTAGTTTTTACCATTCCCTTGATCGATTCCAGATTGGTATATATATCGTCTAAGTTATCGTATTTTTTTAATAAATCTATCGCTGTTTTTTCGCCAATTCCGCGCACCCCGGGGATATTATCAGACTTATCACCGCAAAGAGCTTTAAAATCTACTACCTGTTTTGGTGTCACCCCTAACTTTTCCGTGACAGCTTGGGAATTAAATTCTGTATAACCCTGTCCCGATGTACTTTTTACCGCATTAATATCCAGATAGAGAACCGTGGTTTTTTTCTCCTCATCTACCAATTGGAACAAATCTCGATCGCCTGTTAAAATCTTGACTGTATAACCATTATCGCCGGCCTGTTTTGCCAAAGTTCCTAAAACATCATCTGCTTCATAACCCGGAGAAGTCACAATAGGAATATTCATCGCTGCCAAGAGACTTTGCAGATTAGTTAAATCGGGGCGAAATTCTTCGGGAGTTTCTTGCCGATTAGCCTTATAATTGACATCAGCTTCGTGGCGAAAAGAAGGAGCTGCTAAATCAAAAGCGACCGCTAAATAAGCAGGTTTTTGAGTTTCTAGTAACTGCAGCAGAGAATTTAAAAACCCAAAACAAACACTGGTAGGAATGCCGCTAGAAGTACGCAGAGGACCAGAACGAGACTTAGCAAAGGCATAATAGGCACGAAAAGCCAAAGAATGCCCATCAATCAGGATAAATAGCTTATTTTGCTCGGCACTGATCATAATCTAGCCTCTTTAGTCCTATCAAAATAATACTAAATAGTGTATAAAATTTATATCCCCTATTTTGCCCGAATTTGGCCAAATTTGACAAGGGAGTTTCTTCTGTGTTAGAGTATAACATAGGCTGGCCTTGTTCTAACCTTAAATCTTTCTATCTCTTTACAGGCGGCGGATGCCTGTGCTACCAATTGCATCAATGTCATTTACAGGCATCCTGTTTGTACCACTAGGGAACTATCAGAAAAATGCGGATTACTGTAGGATCTGTTTTAAAGCTGTTAGCGAAGGGAATTATGCTACACTAGCATCAATATCTAGTCAAAAAGGCTTGTAATTTATGACTCCTCATCTTTCTCTTAGCCAGATTATAGGATCTATCGATAAACTTTCTTTAGAAGAACAAAACCAATTATTTGAAAAATTAGCGCAGAAAAAACAACAACAAGAGCATCCACTGCTCAATATACCAGTTACACTAACCTATAATCCCCTCTTAGATGAAGTCATAGAGAGTATGGAAACCTATCGTCAAAAAGTTGACCAAGAAGACAGTCAACAAGTTGAAACACCGTGACTCAATATATATTAGATACCGATCATATAACCAGGTAATGATTCGGTAGTAGTGGCGTAGCTCTCTTGCTTACCTGGTACGAATTGTGTAAAATATTTATTAATAAAAATAATTGGAACCCGATCAGTCTTTAAACCTCTAGCTTGATCATGACTTTTCTGATAAATATCTTTTTCTGGCTTCTGTCTGGCTTACTCAA
>NZ_SFBO01000196.1:0-8350 GCF_007095705.1 Microcystis sp. Msp_OC_L_20101000_S702 | reverse complement strand
CTGCGGTAGCTCAAACTACCGCAGGTGTGTTCAGTGCAATCATTTGTGAAATGAATACCCCCACTGATTCAGTTACACCCCCTGTTGATACCAACACTTGTGGGGCCAACAGCCGACAAGTCGGACTATAGATATTTTTTCCAGATTGCCTAAAAGCTGTCTGGCATAATAACCAAAATTTGATACTTAGCGCAAGGTGGCGGGGAAATATTCTCTTGAAACCTTTCGCTTTTGATTATTTTGGGGAGAGGATTTTTGGGTCTTCTGGACATTGGGTGAAAAATGTTTCTGTCACCTTTGGACGAACCCAGTTTGTGCCTACATTGTGGAAAAAACCCGTTACTGTAGGGACGCAAGGAACCTGCGCCCTCCGATAGATAAAATTTGCTTATCAACAAAAGTACGGGATACCCTGATTATTGACCTTTATTTCAAGCTAAGTAGGTAGGCGTTAAAAATTATCAGATGCCCCCCTTATCAAGGGGGGACTAAGGGGGGATCCGCACCCCCCTTATCAAGGGGGTATTAAGGGGGGACTAAGGGGGGATCAAGGGGGGATCAAGGGGCGACTAAGGGGTGATCTGCACCCCCCTTATCAAGGGGGGACTAAGGGGGGATCAAAGGGGGATCGAACCTAAAATCCATTTTTAATTTAATTATAACCAGCTACTTATGCTAGGCGCAAAAACATCTCTCAATCTATCCTTACTTAAAACTCTGGGTTTAGTCGCCGTTATCGGTGGACTAATCATGGCTATGGTGGAAATGCAACAGGAAAAGGTGAAAACCTTGACCAAAGAAAAATTATTAGAAAGAAATTATCGTCAAGAGTCTCGCCTAGAAAATGCTCAGGTTGAGTTATTAAAAAATATACCTTCCTTTGGCTTTGATAATATGTTAGCCAATTGGGCAATGTTACAGTTTATTCAATATTATGGCGATGGGGATGCTCGTAGGGAAACTGGCTACGGTTTAAGTCCCGATTTTATGGAGATTGTCACCAAAAATGACCCAAAATTTGTCCGCGCCTATTTGATGATGTCCGTCGCTTCTTCTGTCAATGCTGGCAAACCCGAAAGAACCATCGAGATTATGAATAAAGGTTTAGCAAAACTCAGTCCTGATATTAATGATGCCTATTTTGTTTGGTTATATAAAGGAGTGGATGAACTATTATTTTTAGGTGATATTCCTGCGGCAAAAAAATCTAATCAAATGGCCGCCGATTGGGCAAAAATTGCCGGTAATGAATTTATCGAAAAATCCGCTAGGGGAACAGTAAAATTTTTAGAAACTAATCCCGATAGTCGCGCCCCTAGAGTCGGCGCTTGGATGTTAGTCTGGATAAATAGCCAAGACGAAGAAACCCGCAGGTTAGCTAAGGAAAATATCGAAAAATTGGGCGGTAAATTGGTTGTGGTTAATAATAATCAAGTGATGGCAATTCCTCCGAAAGATTAGGAGTTAGCATATTTTTCATCCTGCCAAAACTTATTATTTAATAAGCCATCAATATCCTCAGCAAAGGGACAAACATCGGGAAAATTAGAGTCTGGATAATCCTCTTTCATCGCTTCTAAAGCTTCTCGATAACATTCTTCTAAAATCTCTATCATAAACCTTTTCAAACTAGGAGAATACTTAAATTCCTTCTTCAACTCCTTGCGAAAATTTCTAATTTCAATTTCCCACCCTCGATAACAATCGGGAAGAACCACATAACAACGTTTTAATAAATGTTCTAATAAACGAGTTAAAAAATTATCGACTGCTTTGCGTTGACTTTTCCCCAAAGATTCCACCTCCTCAATCAAATTCTCCAAATCAACCTGAGATAAATCCCCAGATTTTAATTGCTTAACCGTCTTCTCTATCCACAAAGCAAAATCTTGATCATACAGATTTTTTACCTTGGCTAAAGTCATAATTTTTCCCCTGTTAAACTTAAATTCATTTCTTGAAAATCACACTAAATCTGGTTATTAAAGACTGATTATTTATTCCGCTTAACGGATTTAGCATCAGAGTTTAACTTTCCCAAAACCTATGGTTTAATAAACTATCAATATCCTTAGAAAAAGGACAAATATCGGGAAAAATAGCATCATATTTAATTCGCATATTCTCCACCGCTTCCTGATAACAATCATCACAAATATCGGTTAAAAAACTACATAAACTAGGGGAATCTTTAAGGATATCTTTTAACTTCGATTGACAGCGTTTAATTGTTACTTCCCAACCTCGATAACAGTCAGACAAAGGAAGATAACGCCGTTTTAAACCGTGTTCAAATAATGTAATTAAACGGTTTTTAAGTTCCCTTTTATCTCGTCTTCCCAAAGACTCCACCTCCTCAATCAAATTCTCCAAATCAACCTGAGATAAATCCCCAGATTTTAATTGCTTAACCGTTTTCTCTATCCACAAAGCAAAATCTTGATCATACAGATTTTTTACCTTGGCTAAAGTCATAATTTTGACCTCCTCTGTTGACTAATTGCCTTCATTTTAGCGAAACTTGGCCAATTCAGACTAAATCCGGTTATTAAAGACTGATTAACTATTGTCCCTATCGCAACAGTGCCTCTCCTCAACCGATTTAGTATTATAGCCCCGAAAACCCAACAACTAACAAGCCACAAACTGCACCGATCGAGGGATAATATAACCTTGATATCTATGCCATCATCTTATGAAAATTTTAATTATGGGTGGAACCCGATTTATCGGCGTTTCCCTGACTAAAGTGTTAGTAGAACAGGGTCATGAGGTAGTATTATTCAATCGTGGCAATAAACCCGCCCCGGTTGCTGGAGTACGACAGATTCATGGTGATCGCACTGACCCAGGGCAACTGAAAGAAAAGCTTGAAAATGAGAGTTTTGAGGCAATTTTCGACAATAATGGCAGAGAATTAAGTGATACTCAGCCCCTCGTCGAGATATTTAGAGACAGAATTGGGCATTTTGTCTATGTTAGCTCGGCGGGGGTTTATCTAAAATCCGACCAAATGCCCCATAAAGAAGGGGATAAACTAGATCCCAAAAGTCGCCACAAGGGAAAACACGAGACAGAAAACTATTTAAGCGAGATGGGTTTACCCTGGACTTCCATCCGTCCAGTCTATATCTACGGACCGCGCAACTATAATGACCTAGAAGCTTGGTTTTTTGACCGTTTGGTTCGTAATCGTCCTATTCCTATACCTGGTCATGGGGAACATTTTACCCAATTTGGTCACGTTGCCGATCTGGCCCAAGCCATGGCCGCAGTATTGGGTAATTCTCAGGCTATCGGTCAAGTGTATAATATTTCCGGCGATCGCTATGTAACTTTTAACGGTTTAGCAAAAGCTTGCGCGGCAGCCATGGGGAAAAATGCCGAGGAAATCGAGATTGTTAACTATAACCCCAAAAAATTTGACTTCGGCAAAAAGAAACCTTTCCCCCTGCGGGTTCAACATTTTTACGCTGATATTAATAAGGCCACCCGGGAGTTAAACTGGCAGCCTGAATATGATCTCGTCAGTGGTTTAACAGACTCCTTCCAGAATGATTATCTCGCTTCCGGTCGCGATCGGCAAGAAATAGACTTGGCGATCGATGACCAGATCTTGGCACATCGATAAAAATAATTTGGCTGCATCTGATATTTGTGACTTTCTCTCACTTATGGTGGGGAGCAGAAATATTATTGCGCCTAGGGGCGCATTGCGTGCGCCTCTACTATTGGCTCTGGAAAGATGCCTACGAAGCTTTAGAAATAGCTCAAATCCGGCGTTGTCAGATCAGAATAGGAAAGATGCAATGCAACCATTTCTCTAAATGAAAACTACACATCGAATTTAAATCCCCCTTTAAGTTCCCCTTTTTAAGGGGGATTTAGGGGGATTAAACTTCTGTAGTCAGACTTTGGAGAATTGGTATAATTTCAGTTCCAAGCTGATTCGGAGCATCTTTCAATTTGACAACGCCTCAAATCCTGCTTATCCAACAGCAAGGCAAAGAATTGCTAAATCAATGCAACCGCATAGCCATCCTCCAAGAAATTGAGCGAATTCACAGGCTTTGCCCGACGCAGACCAAGCGTTCTCAGGTTTACCTCCAATTGCAGCAGTTTTCTACTCCCCTCTCTCTCGGCTACATCACCAAGGTCGCAGCGCAGATTACACCAGATGACCTAGTTCTCGAACCATCGGCAGGGACGGGAATCATAGCAGCTTTTGCCCAAATTGGCGGGGCTAGTCTCATTCTCAACGAAATCTGTCCCAAACGGAGGGGAATCCTCAGTAAAGTCTTCCCAGGCGTTCCCCTATCGCCTCACGATGCCGAGCAGATTGACGATTACCTCCACCAGAAGCACCGCCCGACAGTGGCAGTGATGAACCCGCCCTTCTCAGCCTCCCCTCCCATGGCGAAGCGCAATCAGTTCGCTACTCTCAAACATCTGAGTTCTGCCTTGGCGAGCCTCTCTCAGGGAGGCCGCCTCGTTGCCATCACTGCCAACTGATTCTCTCCTTTGAGCCATGAATGGCGTGATAACGCTCTTCTGGGACTTTCGGAAATCCCTGACCGAATCCAGATTCTGAAACCCTTGGTTGACAAGTGATCGCTAACTTTTTTTCTAATAAAAACTCAAATCTCGGGTTTCTGTTAGTTAGCGATAGCTTGAAGGCTTACCCCATAAGAGAGCTAGAGTTGAGAGACTGTAAGACTTTTGCCAGAGTTCCTCCAAGAGCGTTAGCTTCGTCAATCTGCAAAATACGGCAAAAGTGGCTCTTTCCTCTGGCATTGCGGGGATTGCCTACGCCAAGCACGGAACCAACGTGTAGATGCGCCTGACAGTTATCGACAAAGGGAACAAGCTGGAGCCAAGTTACCTCAGTGGCAGCACAGTAGAACTCCCTGAACTCCTCAGTTAGTAAATCGTTACAGTTTTTAGAACCAGCTCAATGGCATTGATAAATCGAGCCGAACCTTCAACGTTAATGATTCTGTTTAATTTATCATCAGTCAATCGCTCTTGAGCATCCCTAAATTCTATATTCCTGATATATTCTTGAAAAGGCTGGCGGACTAGTAAATGGTTAAGTATCTGAACGACAATAGCTGCATAGTTATCAGCAAAGTAACTTGCTCTTAAACTTAATAGATAATCGTCTTTTTTATCTTTCTCATTAAAGTAGGGGTCAAAAGAACTCTCTTTTTTACTGGTAATCCAGCCTGTTGGTGTGCCACTGCCTATAATTTCTTCCGCAACTTTTTTAAAGGCATAGCTGACAATTTTTTTAAAGAAATTCAGAGAATAATCCATCTTCCCAATCCAAGGCAGTTTTCTGGAAAATTCCTGAAAATTACTAATTGAACGGATAGCTTTCTCTATACTCCAAGTCCATTGTTCATCGGAAATTTCAGTAATTTTTTTTGCTAGGTTTTTTACAGAAGGGTCTGTGTCAGCGCAGTTTTCTAGTTGTCGCTGTGTAGTTTCACAAAGCAATCGCTTTATCCTTTCCACTACATGATCATTTGAATAAGCAATCGCCCTGGTTTGCAAATCTGACAGATCATCTTTGTGGCTTTTTTTATTATGGATATCAAGAATTTCCAAAGAAATTATTAAATCATGAATTAGAAGGCGACCTTTTGGACTTTCAAAGAACTCAGTAATTTTTTTGTTAGCAGACTCTTGTTCATTCCAAAGTGGTGGATCAGTTTTGTTTTTATAGTTATCCCGAACTCCAACTTGATCCATCCACTTATCTTTGATAGAAACTATAATATCTGCAACATTAAGCAGCCATAAATCAAAAAGATATTTCTGACTTTCCTTCTTTTGATTTTCTTTATTTTTCTCTTTTCGCAAACTATATTTTTTGATAGTATCTACTATTTCAATTAATTGCACCCAGCCATCCTCTCCAGTGCTAAGAGTTCCATAAGAATCATGAAAATTTAAAAGAGTAGAGATGTACGATAAATCAATAACATCAAAGCTATATAATGGATCATGTGATTTAAAAATTTGGTCAAACTGGCAGAGAGTTTCGCTAGTATGAAACGACATGAGGATGCTGCCTTCCATTCCGTGACGAGGATCTGTAACTGTCTTGCCGAGATCGTGATAAAAAGCTCCAAACATAAGTTTTAAAGTTCGTTCATTTGGAGTATCATCATAGTTGATAGTCTCGCTGATTACACTTAAATTAATTCTTTGATTATCCTCTTTATCTTCATCTATGATGTATAAAGTACCTTGTGTATCTTCTTCTGCAAAGGAACCTTGTAGTTTACGAAAGATATCCTTGACATTTTCATATTTTTGAAAATAAATTATCAATCGCGCTAGAGCTGCAACTACATTGACAAAATGATTATAATTCCCTTCATTTGCTGAAAAATTTACATTACTAGGTGAGTTTTTCCCTTTGGGATCAGGTTTAAACAAGGAAACCTGATTAATATTATACGTTTTTGTATCTTGTATAAGTTGTTCTGGTATAGTAAACTTGCGTTTCATAAAGAACTCGTGAAACTCTTTGGTGAAAGGCAATCGCAATTCAATAAGTTCTTTAGAAGCATCCAATTTTTTGTAAAGACGAAGTGGACTTTCTGTCTTAAAATACTCCGTTAATACTTTTTGTGAATTTAGACTTTCATTTGTTTTTTTTGCTTGTTCTTCTGCGTATTTTAAATATTTTTCTCTGGGATAGTAAGCATCTTCTACCGCTTTAATGCAAGATTCAAAGGTATTTTGTTGAAAAATGTGATGTAGCATAGTTGATAACCTCTATTTCTAACTAAACTAACCCTATAGCGGTTTTCACAGAAGTGAGTGCCGAAACGCTGAAACGCCTATCTATCAAGGGATTTACTATACCTTATTAGACTGAAAACTGCTATATACATAGTATCTTTGAGAAATCAATCTTTAGAAAAATATTCATAATTTCTTTAGCTTAAACAAATATACCGCCAAAGTCCCGGAAATCAACGGACGGCAACCGCGCCTCATCTGTCAGCAATACAAGGGGCGCGATGTCCTCCAAATCCCTCGACCTGTTACCACTAATATTAAGGGGGAAAAGCGATTTCTGAGTACCATCGCCCGACGCTTGGATTCGTTAGGGGCGTTAACACGGGGGCAGCGGCAGAGGGGGGGACAGGGACTCTTCCGAGAGGAGGACAACTTGGAATCTCCCTATGGGAAGGCGGCATTGCGGCAACTCTACCACGCCCTCTACGGAGGAAAACTGGATTGCTGTTCTCTAAAAGACTTTGAGGCTCATAGGGGACTCGCCCTAACCGACGGGGAAGGCTACCTCAAGGAAGATTTGCCGCCCATCGCCCAAAGCAGGACTGTATCTTAGAATACATTTTACCCGCCAAACCTAAGAGAGCCTTTGTTTATTGGACATTCCACCAACCGAAGGCCGGCCCGACAAAGCGAATAACTACCCAAACCCCAGCTAAAACTCCTATACCAATCCAGGCACCCCTAGTGGTTAACTTGTAAGCTTGGGCCGCTTGACTTTTGGTAATCGGTAGCCAAGGCAGGATATTTTCTTCCTGTCCATACTTATCACCCAGGGCCGATTGACGACGTTTTGATTCACCCATACTCCCATACTAATGTCAGTTATTAAGAGGTTTTTCTCTGATTGTATATCGAAAGACAACCGCCTACACTCACTCCCAGTCCGTGAAGGAGGGCGATCGAAACTGACGGCTGATGACCGACTATTATAGAACCCACATTCCGCACCCTAAGTGTCACAACGTCTCAAAAGAGGAAGGGGCGTGAGTCAAAATACTTATCTAGAGGAGTTAGTTGGCGGCAAGCTGCCGGCAACTAAGCCGAAAATTCCAGGGTTCCCCCAGTAATTCTCAATAAACAGTGCTTATTGAGAATTACTGGGCAATCAGACTTAACATCTAGGGGGAGATGTTCCAGTTGCTCGCTTTGTTTTGTCACCCCTTGAAGTCAATCCATTAATTGTTTGGGTTCGATGCCCTCTTCCACACGACTTGCCCCGCTGTGACAATTTCTCCTCGCTCAATTGAGACTTGTTCGTTGATAATTTCAACAATTCCTATTTCATCGATAATTCCGGCTACTAATCCCAGATGGTCTAGATTTTTGACTTCAATTTCTGTTGATTGATTCATGGTCGAACAGTCCACTCGCCTAAGTTTTCCAATAATTCCTATTTTTTCATAATTAGGGGTCTCCATAGTTACTAATTCTGTACGCAAATATTGCATCTAGAATTAGCTTTGTACGCTTTGACCCGTACTGGGTTAACTACGAACCTCTCTATCGGATTCCCGCTAAAGGCGGCCTCTCCGAC
>NZ_SFBO01000195.1:0-19441 GCF_007095705.1 Microcystis sp. Msp_OC_L_20101000_S702 | reverse complement strand
GATCAAGCTAGAGGTTTAAAGACTGATCGGGTTCCAATTATTTTTATTAATAAATATTTTACACAATTCATACCAGGTAAGCAAGAGAGCTACGCCACTACTACCGAATCATTACCAAATTTTATGTTAAGAAAGATGTGACTAATGGATAGCTTAATAAGGGGAGGAATCTGACAATTTTTAACACCTACCTACTTAATTCATAATTCATAATTCATAATTCCCACTGATAACTTAGGAACTATGCAAACAATCTTTCAGCGCGTAGGCTACCTGTTGTTGTTCCTCGCAGCTTAAATCGGGGAACATAGGCAAAGATAACACTTTTTCACTGGCCAATTCAGCCATGGGTAAATCACCTTTTTTATAGCCTAAATACTGATAAACCGGCTGTAAATGTAGGGGAATCGGATAATAAACCATGGATAGGACATCTTTTTCCTGCAAAGCTGCCCGAATTTGGTCACGATTTTCCGTTAGGATTGTGTACTGATTCCAAACGTGCTTACCTCCGGCTAAAGCGGTAGGTAAAGTGATATTAGGCAAAGGTTGCAGTAATTCCCGATAACGTTGGGCAATCTCGATCCGTTGATTATTCCAAAAATCGAGATATTTTAGCTTAATTTGCAAAATAACCGCTTGAATGGCATCTAAGCGGCTATTGACACCGATTACCTCATGAAAATAACGCACCTTGCTCCCATGTTCTTTAACCATGCGAATTTGTGCCGCTAACTCGGGGTTATTGGTGGTAATTGCGCCACCATCGCCACAACCGCCTAAATTTTTGGTGGGAAAGAAGCTAAAACAGCCAATATCGCCGATACTCCCCACTTTCTGGCCATACCATTCTGCTCCCGTTGCCTGAGCGCAATCCTCAATGACCAATAAATTATGAGAACGAGCGAAATTTACTACCTCAGACATATTGACAGATTGCCCAAAAAGGTGTACTGGGATAATCGCTTTAGTCTGGGGAGTAAGCGCTTTTTCCAACAGTGCCACATCGAGGTTAAAAGTATTAATATCGATATCGACAAAAACCGGCACTGCCCCGACTAAATTAATCGCTTCGGCGGTGGCAATAAACGAAAAAGTGGAAGTAATTACTTCATCCCCCGCTTGAATACCGAGGGAGCGCAGTGCCAGATAAAGGGCATCGGTTCCCGAATTACAGGCGACACAATCGCTAACACCATGATAGAGGGCAAATTGTCGTTCTAATTCGCTCACAGCTTCACCGCCAATATAGCGCCCAGAACGGAGGATTTCTAACACGGCATGGTTAGCTTCTTCGCTGATGACTTGGTATTGACGGGATAAATCGACGGGGGGAATTGTACTCACGCGCTTTCACTCAAATTAGAGACTAATCGGGATTTGTCGGCGAAAAGAAGGAATAATTATTGACGCTCCCCGCTCTAAAGAGACGGGGATTCTTCGTTCATTGAGTCTCCGTTAGCAAGCAGGATTTCTCCAACCAACCAAGAGGGAATCTCTCCCGAAGCGTTTAAAGTTTGCGTGCGCCCCACGCTACTTAATCCCTTTTGCAAGATGTTTAAAGCGGCGTTTCTGTCTCGACAATCTGTATATCCACAATGAGGACAAACATGGGTTCGAGTAGATAGCGACTTTTGGACTTTTTGTCCACAATTAGAACAATTTTGAGACGTATTATGAGGTGAGACAGCGATAGTTAACTTGCAGTATTTGTCCCCAAAATACTCTAGCCATTGCCTAAAAACAGACCATCCTGCATCAGTTATCGACTTAGCTAAATGACGATTCTTAACCATGCCTTTGATATTCAAGTCTTCATACGCGATTAAGTCGTTAGACTTAACTAAACGGAGTGCCACACTCTTGACAAACTCTTCTCGTTGCCTACTTACTCTTAAATGTTTCCGAGCATATCGCTTTCTAGCTTTGTGATAATTACGAGATTGTTTTTTACCCTTGCGGTATTTCTTCGACTTTTTCCTGTTTAATCGGTTTAGTTGTTTTTCAGCTTTTCGATAGTAGTTCGGACAATCAATTTGATGGCCTTCGCTATCTACTAAGAAAAACTTTAATCCAACATCAATCCCAGTGGCTTTCTGGGAGGGTGTTAAAGGCTTAACCGTGTCTCTGGGGTCTAATTTAAGGCAAAACTGCACATAATAACCATCGGCACGATTAAGGATTCTTACCCGTTTAATCTGGTCTGGTTGATAGTAATTAATATCTCTAGAGCCAATCAGTTTAAGAGTGCCAATACCTTTTTTGTCTGTAAAGGTAATATGACGTTTATCTTTTGATAGCTTCCATCCAGACACTTTATACTCAACAGAACGGGAATGTTTTTTAAACTTAGGGTAGCCTTTCTTTCCTTTAACTTTATTTTGGCAATTATCGTAAAACCGAGTAATTGCCCGCAAGGTTCTTTCTACGGCAGTCTGGCAAGCATGGGAGTTTAAATCATCAACAAATTTAAACTCTTTCCTTAATGCTGTGTTGTATCGAAATAACTCTGTTTTGCCAACACCCTGATTATCCATCCAATAACGCAGAACTTTATTCCGAACAAATTGGGTTGTCCGTATTGCTTCGTTAATGGCTTCTATCTGATTAGGTTTTGGCTTAACCTTGTATTCTAGTACAAACATTTTGACACTGCTCGACCGAGTATCAATATCTTAGCACAAAATTCTTTAAGTTGACAATATATATTTAAGTGGAGCCGCCCAACCCTACACTAAAGGGCGGGGCTTGTACTCAAATTTTCGGTCAAAAATAATTATAAACTTGCTATTTATATAGGACTTACGCATTGACAAGATCGACCAAATACGAGGTATGGGTTCTGGGCATTTTAACGTGATTTTTTGATGACTTTTGAGCGATCGCTATTGATCGGAAGTTAATCGCCAAAAG
Organism: Microcystis sp. Msp_OC_L_20101000_S702; assembly: GCF_007095705.1. Taxonomy (NCBI): domain Bacteria; kingdom Bacillati; phylum Cyanobacteriota; class Cyanophyceae; order Chroococcales; family Microcystaceae; genus Microcystis; species Microcystis sp. Msp_OC_L_20101000_S702. Next base: position 16,528 of record NZ_SFBO01000195.1, on the reverse strand, counting down.
TCTGAAACGACGGATTTTCGTTCATACACATCATGGTGAATTTGTACAATGCGTAACCCCTATTATAGATTAAGTATTGTTGTAATTTGTTTCTTTTATTTTTATGGATGGATTAGTAGAACTAAATCTGGTGGACTTGGGTTGGGCTTTGGGGATGATGGGTATTTGTTTAATCCTCTCCCGTTGGTCAAATTTAGCTCTAGAGGGCCAATTATTATTGGCGACCGGTCGATCGATCCTGCAATTATTAGTGGTAGGCTACGTTATCGCCTTTATTTTTTCCCTGGATAATCCTCTAGCCGTGCTGGGGATTTTGGCAGTAATGATGACTATCGCGACTATTGTTGCTAAAAATCGCATTGATAGCCGAGATAAAGGCTTATTACCCCTAGTTTTTGGCTCTTTATTGATTAGTAGCTGTCTAACTTTAGGTTATGCGATCGCTTTAATTATTCAACCAGAACAATGGTACTCACCCCAATACTTGATTCCCTTGACGGGGATGGTGTTAGGCAATGCCATGAATAGTGCCTCTTTAGCCGGGGAAAGATTAAGCAGTGCCATTAAAAGTCACCGTTTAGAAATCGAAACCCATCTTTGTTTAGGGGCAACCCCTCAACAAGCGATCGCATCTTACCAAAAAGCAGCGATTCGAGCTAGTTTAATACCCACCCTCAATCAGATGATGGTGGTGGGTTTAGTCAGTTTACCCGGAATGTTCACCGGACAGGTATTGGCAGGAAGTGAACCTTTAAACGCCGCTTCCTACCAGATACTGATCCTGTTTATGATTGCCCTAGCTAACCTAATCACCGCTCAATTGGTGACAGAGGGAATCTATCGGCGCTTTTTCGGTGAGAATTTATCACTTATCAGTTAACAGTTATCAGTTAGTCAGTTATCACTAACCACTCCTGACTCCTAATTAACGCCCACTGTTCACCGATTACAGTTGACTGATCACTGATTTAGCCTTTCCACTTGCTGGCAACGACTTCAGCGAGATCAACCACCCGTTGGGAGTAACCCCATTCGTTATCGTACCAAGCGATAACTTTCACCATATCGCCACCCATCACCATGGTGAGACTAGCATCAATGATCGAGGAGGCATCAACACCGCGATAATCAGAGGAAACGAGGGGTAAATCATTATATTCGAGAATTCCTTTTAAAGAATTTTCCGAAGCTTCTTTGAGGACTTCGTTTACCTGTTCCGCGATCGTGCTTTTTTCCACTTGCGCCACTAAATCCACCACAGAAACGTTAGGAGTGGGTACACGCAGAGCGATACCGTTAAGTTTCCCTTTCATGTCGGGGATAACTAAGGCTACAGCTTTAGCGGCACCGGTGGAGGTGGGAACGATGTTAACGGCGGCGGCGCGAGCGCGACGCAGATCCCGGTGACTAGCATCCAGAATCCGTTGATCACCAGTGTAACTGTGGGTGGTGGTCATCGTCCCTTTGATGATGCCGAAGTTTTCGTGAATCACTTTGACAACAGGAGCAAGACAGTTAGTCGTACAACTGGCATTGCTAATGACATTGTATTTATCGTGTTCGTATTCGTGAGCGTTGACACCAACTACATAGGTTCCCACTCCCGAACCTTTACCCGGTGCGGTAATGAGGACTTTTTTAGCTCCTGCGACAATATGCTTAGAAGCGCCCTCTTCATCAACGAAAACACCGGTAGCTTCGATCACTAAATCTACACCCCATTCTGCCCAGGGCAGATTGAGGGGATTGCGATCGGAATAACATTTAATGGTTTTACCGTTAACAATTAAAGAATTATCATCGGCATCGATATTAGCGTTAAGTTTGCCTAACATCGAGTCATACTTGAGCAGGTGAGCGTTACTCCGGGGATCGGATGTATCATTGATCCCCACTACTTCTAAGCCACTATTAGTCCGTCCTAACCAACATCTTAGGAAATTACGTCCAATCCGTCCGAAACCATTGATCGCTACTCTAATCACTGCTGCTTGCCCTCTACGTTCTAGTGCAATACATAAAAAAATAATTAATGTTCCCAATCATACCTTAAAGGTTGAACTTTACGATCCTGATCGAAAATAATTTATTACCTCAGCAATCCTATCGGGTTTAAATGAGAAAATTTAATTGATTAAAGCGATTTAAAGCCAAAATTAGCCTAAATAATCCCTAAAAGATTCTCATAACCCCATTCCCTCCTTAGCTGTCCGCCTTTTCGGTAATCAGATGTGAGTTTTCAGTTTACTGATTACTGATCACTTAAAGGTCCCCGCTCCTCTTATCCTCAAAAAAAACTCGTTTACTTTTCTGTAAACGAGTTCACTTTCCATGATACGATTAATAGTCCTTTGAGTTATTTGGCAACTGCTACCGGTGCTTTGACGGGCTGAGGCTGGGGCTGCAGATCGCGCAAGCTTGGGAAAAGGAAGTGGTTTTCCTCCACATATTGCGCTCCAAACAGTCCTTTTTCAGCCCAGAAATAGCGATCGGTTGTATGCTCGTTACGCTTAACAACCAATAAAGCTGGTGGGCTAATGCCTATAGCTTGAATATACTTACGCGCCGCAGTTACGGGTTTATCTTCGCCACTTTCAATACTATACTGGGGTACAAGTTCAAGTATCTTACGTCCTTCTTGACGACGGCGACTCTTACGTTTCCGTTTTCTGGCCAACCCAATTACCTCCTGTTTTGGCTAATCGTTGTAATGATAGTTACAAAAGCCGTAGCGATTATATCCCTTCTAGATCGAGAAATCAAGTGTCCCTTAGAAAGCCAATTACGGACAAGTTTGACCGGAAGCTAGACTGGGACTATGTTTAAGTTTTTCTGACAAAAACACAGCCCCAAATCCCGATACAAAACTTATTATTTTTAAACTTTTTTTAATATATACCGTGATCCACCCCGAAAACAGTGACCAAACCCTTATCCTAATTGCTTTTTACTGGCTGCACCCGACCCAAGGAGAGAGTCATTCTCTCCCCTGTCAACTGGGAAATAAAACTCGTAACCCTAGCTTTATCAAGGTTTTCTGATTTTTTACTTTTTACTTTCCTAGTATGCCCTTCTCCTCCCCCTCCCGGACTCCCCTGAGTGATGATTTTATTGCCCTGTGTCAGGCACAGATGGAACTTTTGCGGGAGCAAATGGAAGCAGACAGAAGTGCGGTTTATTTAACTGAACCTTTATCGAGTAATTTAATCCCAGTCGTTGTTTATCCGCCCTTTAATCCCCCTTCTCCCCAAAAAAAGCGGCTTTCCTTGCAACCAGGGCAACCGGCGGCTGACTTGTTAACTGCGGTTAAGTTAGAAGATTTATCCCACCTCTGGAGTAATCAGGAGACTGTCAGCGGTCATCGCTTGTTTTTACCCTTAATGTATGAAGAGGGCATGATCGGATTATTGGTGACAACCAGAGAAAAACGACCTTGGCAAAGTTCGGAATTAACCCAGATGGCAAAAATCACCCAAACCCTCGCTTTAGCCTGTGTACTCGATCGCCAATTGGGAGAAGAACGTTATTATCGACAATGGCAACGTCAGCGCCTCGATACTTTTCTCCATCAAATCCGCAATCCCCTTACCGCTTTAAAAACCTTTGGTAAACTTCTACTCAAAAGGCTTTTAGCCGAAGAAGGTAACGATCCTGCCATTACCGGTATATTGAGGGAAAGCGATCGAGTTCGGGACTTAATTGCCGAATTTGAGGCACAAATTCAGCAAGAAAGCGAAAATTACCCCACCGTCGATATTCCTCTCCTGCAAGCGCAATCTTCCCCCACCACCTTTCTCTTGCCTGCTGGCAGCAGCCAACTAACTCCGATCAATCTCCATGATATTCTCGATCCGCTGCTCCTTTCGGCCCAGGCTGTAGCCAAAGAGAGAAATCTCAGTCTAGAAACGATTCACGGGGAAGACATACCACTTATTCGGGCCAATATCCCCGGTTTGCGGGAAGTATTCAGCAATTTAATTGATAATGCTCTCAAATATACTCCTGCTGGCGGAAAAGTCACCGTCGAGGTAAAAAATGTTAAGAATAGTGTAGAAATTGTTTTTAAAGACACAGGTTATGGTATAGCGAGGAGTGATCAAGAAAGAATTTTTCAACGTCACTACCGGGGAGTGCAAGCAGGGGGAGATATACCTGGTACGGGATTGGGTTTAGCGATCGCCAAAGAATTAATTACCAGCATGGGGGGGACGATTGAATTTATCAGTCCTAATCCCGATCCAACAAGTTCCCCTTACCCCGGCACGGTTTTTCGGGTTAGTATGCCAGTTATAGCCGATGATCACCTCAGTGAAGAAAGCTGATCTGGCCGTAAAATCTGCCTATTTTCTTGATCGGGAGATTATGGGGGCGATCGGTTAAAATATATAGAAAATATCAGTTTCACTGGTAACTTGGCTGAGAACCCAAGAATTGACTAATTATGCCGACGATCGAACAATTGGAACCCGCTAATAAGGCTGATGTGTTAGTATATATGCCCTACTATGCCAAGGACAAACATAGTATCTTGCCCTATGCGATCGCTTTGTATCAAGGAGGAGCTTTAGAAGGTCGTCGTCACATAGAAAATAGCGAAGGGATTCCCTTTGTGGCCTCTTGGTATGTATCAAAATTGCCCTCGGAATTGACCCGTTGTCGTTTACAATTTGAAGGACAGGCCGACCTAAGCTATGAGATGACGATTCTTAACGCCGAGTTGATCGAGTATCTCATCGGTGCAATTAAAACCTTTAAGCAGCTAGGTTCGGCCGACTTTTCGCAGGGATTTTATCGGAAACTGCTGCAATTTGAATGATAAAAGTCGGGATTTTACGGGTTAAAAGGAGCAAATCGTGGCCAAATCAGCCAAATCTATACTTATCTCTTCCCTGGAACCCCTCAGTGGTAAATCGGGAACTGTCGTCGGGTTAGCGCATCTCTTGCGACAAAAAGGACTAGAGATAAGTTACGGCAAACCAGTGGGCAATTGTCCGGGCTACGTCGATGGGCAATTGGTCGATGAGGATGTAGAATTTATTCGGCAATTATTAGAATTATCCCCCGAGCAGCTGCGTTTACCCCTGATCTACACTGATGCGGATTCCGTTGCTAAACGTTTACAAGGTGTAGATCAACAGGACTACGGCAATATTCTTGCTGGTTATCTCGATCGAGTTAACAGTGATATTATCCTCCTCGAAGGGCCGGGGACTCTCTGGGAAGGCAGTATTTTTCAGTTATCGATGGGGGAGATGGCCAAAATTCTCCAGACTCCAATCCTATTGGTGGCCCGCTATAGTTCTCCCCTAATTGCCGAGAGTCTGCTGAAAGCAAGAGAGGAATTAAATAATCAGCTGCTGGGGGTAGTGATTAGTGATATCCCGGCCGATGATTGGGAGGAAGTACAATCTCTCCTGAAACCCTATTTTTCCCGCCAAGGAGTGGAAGTTTTAGGACTGTTACCTGCTAGTAAATTATTGCGTAGTATTAGTGTTCGGGAAATTGTCCATCTTTTGGGGGCCAAAGTATTATGTCGGCCTGATCGTTTAGATTGGATGGTAGAAAGTTTAGCGATCGGGGCGATGAATGTCAACGCCGCTTTAGAATATTTTCGCAAGGGGGAAAATATGGCCGTGATCACGGGCGGCGATCGCACAGACCTCCAGTTAGCTGCCCTAGAAACTTCTACCACCTGTTTGATCTTAACTGGTTCTATCTCTCCGGATCCCCTAATTTTGGGACGGGCCGAGGATTTAGAAGTACCGATTCTCTCGGTAAATTTAGATACTCTCAGTACCGTGGAAATCGTCGATCAGGCCTTCGGGAAAATTCGCTTACAGGAACAGGTAAAAGTCGCTTGTATTCGCGAATTAATGGGGGAACATTTCCAAATCGATCGCCTGTTAGAAAAGTTAACAATAGGGGCGTAATTTCTCCCCTGCTGCCCAGAATTTCATGGGAAATCACTTCATGAGTCTATCATCCTCCCCTGTGTCCCCTCCGGTCAAAGAAAATGACTGGAGCTTATTATTAAGATTACTTCCCTACGCAAAAAAGCAAAAAGCCCTGCTATTTTGGTCATTAATACTTCTTTTTCCCCTATCTCTGACGGGGGCGATCCAACCCTTAATTATCGGTCAAGCGGTTTCCCTTTTGCAAAAGGAACAAACCTGGGGGTTTTTGTCTCAAATGCCCTTAACAGCAGCCATTAATACCCTAATTATTATCCTGTCGGTTTCGATTATTTTACGACTGATTTTAGGGACAACACAAGGTTATCTAGTGCAGAAAGTCGGTCAGTCAATTACTGCTAATGTCCGGGAAGATTTATTTAGTCATGTTACTTCCCTTTCCTCTAGTTTTTTTGATCGCTCTCCCGTGGGACGTTTAGTCACTCGTTTAACCAGCGATGTGGAAGCATTAGGAGAAGTTTTTGCTAGTGGGGCGATCGGAGTTGTCAGTGATCTGGTCAATATTTTAGTTATTATCCTCACCATGTTTACCCTGCAATGGCAATTAGCTCTATTGTTGGTGTTGATGTTATTTCCTGTCACTGCTTTAATTATCTTTTTTCAAAAACAATATCGCAGCGCTAACTATCAAGTACGCGAGCAATTATCAAAACTTAATGCCCAATTACAGGAAAATGTAGTCGGAGTTAATATTGTTCAATTATTTCGCCGCGAACGCTTTAACGCTGAAATGTTTCGCGCTACCAATACTCAGTATCGTCGCTCCCTAGATAAAACAATTTTTTATGATTCGGCCGTCTCAGCTACGTTGGAATGGATCGGATTAATTGCCGTGGCAGGAGTATTATGGTTAGGGGGTATTTTTATTCTCCAAAAAACCATTGATTTTGGGGTTTTATCGGCTTTTATTTTATTCTCCCAACGTCTCTTTAATCCCCTGCGTCAGTTTGCCGAAAAATTTACCATGTTTCAATCGGGTTTTACTGCTATTGAACGCATTGGGGAATTAATGAGTATTCCCATTGAAATTACTGATTCTAACAATTATAAAGAGATTTCTTTCCCAGCAAAACTTAAAACTGGCGAGATTATTTTTGAAAATGTTTGGTTTGGTTATAAACCAGATGAATATATTATCAAAGGTCTCAATTTTACCATTAATCCGGGGGAAAAAGTCGCTTTAGTCGGTCCCACTGGTGCGGGAAAAAGTTCGATTATTCGTCTTCTCTGTCGTCTTTACGAACCAAGTAAGGGCAGAATTCTAGTGGATGGTATCGATATCCGTTATCTTCCCCAAGCGGAATTAAGACGTTATATCGGTGTGATTCTCCAAGAAACTTTTCTCTTTGCTGGAGATGTTACTCGCAATATTACTTTAGGAGAAAATTATGATTTTGAGCAGGTGAAGGCAGCGGCTAAATTAACTAATATCGATCACTTTATCGAGGAGTTACCGGATGGTTATCATACTCTTTTACGCGAACGGGGCGCAAATTTGTCGGGAGGACAAAAACAATTACTCGCTTTTGCGAGAGTCGCTATTCGTAACCCCGAAATTTTAGTTTTAGATGAAGCTACTGCTAGTTTAGACGTGGGGACAGAAGTATTAATTCAAGAAGCTTTAGAACAGATTTTAGTCGATCGTACTGCTATTATTATCGCCCATCGTCTCTCTACTATTCGCAATGTCGATCGAATTCTTGTCCTGAAACGCGGGGAATTAGTCGAATCGGGAACCCATGAAGATTTATTAACTAAAGACGGCCTCTACGCTAGTTTATCGAAAATTTGGGTTTAAAAGCCTGAAGTTCCAGCATTTGTCTTAAATTTTCCCATTCTTTTGCAAATAATCGACTAATGCCCATAATCCTAAGCGATAACTTTCGGCCCCAAAACCGCTAATCTGTCCGATGGCTATATCGGCAATGTAGGAATGATGACGAAAAGACTCGCGTTTGTAAATATTGCTTAAGTGTACTTCCACACAGGCGATTTTTGTGCCTAAGAGTGCGTCGCGGATGGCGATACTGGTATGAGTATAAGCTGCTGCATTAATCAAAATACCGTTATGCTGACCCCATGCTTGCTGAATCCAGTCCACTAATTGCCCTTCCTGATTGGACTGGTGCGCGGTTAAATTCACCCCTAAACGGGTAGCTTCTTCACTTAAAAACTGGTTAATCGCTTCTAAATTGATGTTACCGTAGAGATTCGGCTCTCTTTTCCCCAATAGGTTTAAATTCGGTCCGTGTAAAACCAGAATGCTTAGTTTATTCACTACTGTCTTCCCTATCATCACCAGAATCAATCTTATCTCGATCAGGGATTATTGCCTATCAACAACATTTTTGCCGATTTAGTATCATTGGACTTGCTCCAGGACTATCGCTATATTTGATCGGTGCAGCGGGATGGCAAGGAAGCAGCGATCGCCGATAAATTGCTAGGGAGCGGAGTCCTTAATCATGCACCCCCTGTGCGACAATATATCGAGTTTGCCCTTGGCTAAAACCATTAATTGATGACCTTGCCCATACAAGTTTTACCCCAAGACGTAATCGATTTAATTGCCGCAGGAGAGGTAATCGACTCTTTAGGCGCTGTGGTGCGGGAATTAGTCGAAAATGCCATTGATGCGGGGGCAGATAGGATTACCATCGATATATCTCCCCAAAATTGGCGAATACAAGTATCGGATAACGGTAGGGGAATGTCTAGAGAAGATTTGCAACTGTGTAGCTATGCCCACAGTACCAGCAAAATCCGCCAACGGGAGGATATTTGGCAGATTACCAGTCTCGGATTCCGTGGTGAAGCTTTGCACAGTATCGCACAGGTGGCGCGTCTGCGGGTTGCCAGTCGCCATGACGATGATTTAGGTTGTTATTGTCTTTACAATCACCAGGGCGAGCCGGATAATTTAGAAACGATTCCTATAGCTATCGGCACTATCGTCACGGTAGAAAATCTCTTTGGTAACTTTCCTGTGCGTCGTCAAGCTTTACCGTCAATTAACAAACAATTAAAGGATATACAGACTTTAATTCATAATTTTGCTCTCTGTCATCCCCAAATTACTTGGCAGGTTTTCCAAGATCATCAAGATTGGTTACGCATTAGTCCAGGTAAGGATGCCAGTCAAATATTACCGCAATTAGTTAAATCTCTGCATTTTAACGATTTAGCAGCCCTAAAACTTGACTTAACGACTCCTGACGCAGAATCTGCCCAAATTGAATTAGTCATTGGTTTGCCCGATCGCATTTCTCGCCATCAACCGGATTGGGTTAAAATTGCTGTTAATGGGCGAATGGTGCGCTCATCGGAGTTAGAACAGGCAATATTTCAAGCTTTCGCTCGTACAGTCCCTAAAGATCGCTATCCCGTTTGTTTTCTCCATTTACATCTTAACCCTCGTTCGATCGATTGGAATCGTCACCCAGCTAAAGCGGAAATATACCTGCATAACCTCGTTTTTTGGCAAGAACAGATAATTTCAGCCATAGACAAGGCTTTAGGACTAAATCCCGAACATATACCCGAAAAAGCGCAAAATCAGCGCGTCAGTCAAATTCTCAAGGCTGCCGAAGAAAAAAGCACCTATATAATAGGGGAGAAATCCAGCAAAAATCGGCTGGAATTAAAGGCATTAGCTCAAATTCACCAAACTTATATAGTTGCCGAACATCCTAACGGATTATGGTTAGTGGAACAACATATTGCCCATGAGCGGGTTTTGTACGAACGTTTAGAGGATAACTGGGAAATCGTGCCGTTAGATACTCCGATCATCTTAAATCAGTTAACTACTCGACAAATCGAACAATTACAACGTTTAGGATTAGAAGTTGCTAGTTTTGGCGATCGCTCTTGGGCAATTCGTAGTATTCCTGTTCTACTAAAAGAACGGGAGGATCGGGCTGATGCTTTACTAGAATTAAGTTTAGGGGGCGATTTACAAACCGCTCAGGTTGCTACCGCTTGCCGTAGTGCGATCCGCAACGGTACAGCTTTAAGTTTAGAAGAAATGCAGAATTTACTCGATGATTGGCAAAATACTCGTAATCCCCGCACTTGTCCCCACGGAAGACCGATTTACTTATCCTTAGAAGAAACTTCGCTCGCTCGCTTCTTCCGTCGTCATTGGGTAATCGGCAAAAGTCACGGCATTTAATCAGTTATCAGGATTCAGGAGTCGGGATTCAGGAGATTATTTTTATTTATTCTCCTCTCCCCTCTCTGGGCTCTTCTAGGTTCTGTGTGATAAGTTTAACTTACTATATGATCGATCGATCTTTGTGTCCTCTGTGTCTGGAGTGGTTCCCTCCACTCCCTCGTCAGCAGGACTATATCTCAGAATACATTTTACCCACCAAATCCAAAAGAGCCAGCGGGTTTCTGAGTTGTTGGGAAACCCGCTTTCTGGCTTATACTGAACTTCAGAGGGTTTACAGGGGTTAAGTTATGACAGGAATTGAAACAACCATTGTAACGGCATTGACTAATAATTTTATTGGTCAAACGATTAAATCGGGGTGGGAGGGTATTAATAAAAATGATTTTTTGAATAAAGATGTCGGGCAGCTTATCAGAGAAGGAAAGTATCTTTTTTTGCGGGAATATACTCAACGTTACTGGGATCGGCACGGCATGATTAAGGTTTTAAAAATGTCTAAGCCGATGGATTTGGAGTCAATTTATGTTAATGTCAAATGTTTGGGGAATTTAGTCAGGGATTATTATGATGAAAATTTAGAAAATAAATATCGTGAGAGTAAGCAGCGACGGTTTAACTTTAGGGATGATGGTAAAAAAGATGGTTTACTTTTGGCGAATCAAGAACAATATTTAATGGTACTTGGTGATCCCGGCATTGGTAAATCTACATTTTTGCGAAAAGTTGGGCTAGAAGCTCTCAAGGGAAATAAAGACAGTTATCAGCATTCTCTAACACCTGTTTTACTGGAGTTGAAAAACTTTAAAGAAAACGAGATTAATATTCAGGCATTAATTGAAGAGGAGTTTAAAATCTGTGGTTTTCCCAATGTGGAAAAAAATATTAGCAATAAACTAGAAAAAGGGGAATTACTAATTTTATTAGATGGTTTGGATGAAGTGCCAACAGCTAATGTGAATAATGTAATCGAGAAAATCAAAGATTTTGTAGATAGGCATCATAAAAATCGTTTTATTCTCTCCTGTCGCACTGCTGCTAGAACTCATCTTCGACAATTTACCGATATTGAAATTGTCGAATTTGATGATCAGCAAATTCAAAGTTTTATTGAACATTGGTTTAGTTCGGAATTAGATCGGAAAAATGAGACGGCTAAAAATTGTTGGGAACTGTTGCAAAAAAAGGAGTATAAAAGTGCAAAAGAGTTAGCTCATACACCGTTATTGTTGACTTTTTTGTGTTTGGTTTATGATGAAAATCAATCTTTTCCCACAAATCGCAGTCGCCTTTATCAAGATGCGTTACGAATTTTATTGGAAAAATGGTCAGCCGAAAAACGTTTACCTAATCGCGGTTTAGTTTATGAAAATCTCAGTATTGAGCAAGAAGAAATTTTGCTATCTGAAATTGCTTATCAAAATTTTGTAGCAGATAAACTTTTTTTAGAAAAACGAGAAGTTGTTAAGCAAATTAAAGATCACCTTAAACAAAACTTAAATGCTCCGCAACATCTGGACGGCGAAAAAGTATTAAAAACCATTGAAATTGAACAGGGAATTTTAGTAGAGCGGGCGAGAGATGTCTATTCTTTTTCTCATTTAACCCTTCAGGAATACCTCACGGCTCAGTATATCTATGACAATGATTTGATTGAAGAAGCAGTTAAGAATTATGTAACAGAAACTCGTTGGCAAGAGGTGTTTTTGTTAGTTGCAGGGTTGATGCGAGGGAAAGCCGATAAATTGTTATTAGCAATGGAGAAAGAAGCCCATAATTATCTTAAAACGCCCCTCGGTCAAAAATTAGTGCCGATTTTACAATGGGCAGATGAGATGACTAAAGATTCTGTTGATAGTCCGATTAAACCTGTAGGAAGAAGAGCGATCGCCTCCATCGCCATCGCCGTCATCATCGCCATCGCCATCGCCAACGTCTACGGCATCACCCACTGCATCGCCATCGCCTACGCCTACGCCCCCGATATCACCTACTTAATCACCGAGATGTCCTATACCCCCAAACTCATCTATGAGTTTGTCCGGTTAGTTAACTTATTTGCTCAGGATCGAATTATTTCTAAGGTTAATTTTTCCCAATTAATCGCTGATTTAGAAGCTTTCAAACAAATTATTCCTGATGATAAAGCAACTACAAAAGAACGTCAAGAATTTTTTGATCAATTATTTAAAATGTGGAATACTGCTTTTAATTTAACGCCTGAATTACTTAATTTATCCAACTACGAAATTGACGATATAGACAACCATTATTTTTATATTAATAGCCTGATTCTCTGCTGCCAAAAAGTGGCTGTTAATATTTCCCCTACCGTCTGGCAAGAAATCGAAGAACGAATGCTCCGCGTTCCTTAACTTCTACTTTTTTTCTCAAATCTTGCCTTTCCAATTGGATGAGATTAGCGAAATATTAAGTAGGTAGGCGTTAAAAATTATCAGATGCCCCCCTTATCAAGGGGGGACTAAGGGGGGATCGGCACCCCCCTTATCAAGGGGGGACTAAGGGGGGATCGAACCTAAAATCCATTTTTGAATTGGCGGGTTTTAGAAGAGGGGCGAACTTTAGCTGATTATAACATCCAAATAGAAAGCACATTACATCTAATCCAAAATTCACCGGTAACTGTTTTTGAACCTTCGGTAACAGCCGCTCTAATTTTTCTAGGGTTAGGGTCCATAATAGTAAGATCGACGAATCTTAATCAACGGAGGAAAAAAACAGACCAAAATGCTTTAAAATCGGGTAAAATAGTTCATAAATGAACTTCTCCTAAATATGGTGGCTAGGGCGATAATTAGTTTAGTATTAGTGAAAACTTGGAATGGTTCCGATGATGATGAAATTATTAGGATGTCTAGTCATTTTTGCAAGTTTAGTCAATGTTACACCAGGGATGGCAATTCATTCCCCCCGACAAGTTGCTCAAGCGTCTATCACTTCTTCGATTCAAGGTTATTGTTTTTCGGTCGCTAATGATAATCTGGATGCTACCGCGAGGATTTATATTCAGGGAAATCAAGTCACGGGTCGGGTAGAAGCTACAATTCATAATGAACAAGCAGCTTATTATAGTTCCTATACTCAAACCTTACAAGGAACAAAAAAGGGGAATCAGTTAAACTTAAATATCACGACAAAAATTGAGTTAGACACCCAAAAAACTCAAGCAATCTGGACATTAACCGCAGATTCTTTGAATACGGGACGAGAAGTTTATCAAAGACAACCTTGTTTATTGTCTCAAATCCGGTTTGCACCAGGGACTAATAGCGCCACCGTTAATCAATCGGTTGTGCGAGGGAGTCGAAATATTTATCTCTTAAGAGCAAATCAAGGACAGAGAATGGATCTGAAAATTACATCCTTAGAAAATAATGCCGTATTTGATGTGATTGCACCGAATGGGGAAATATTGACAACAGAAGCTACCCAATCTAGTCTAAAATTACCTGCTACTGGAAATTATGAAATAATTGTAGGAGGAACTCGCGGCAATGCCACCTATAAATTAAATGTTAAAATTCAATAAATAGTAGCAATGTCCACCCGAAGATACTTTCATTGGTGGAACTTTAGCCAAAAGATTGTCAACCACAACGGTAGCAGCATCAATCTTGAATCAGTAAACAGTTATCAGTTATTCAGTTATCAGTTTACTGTTTACCGATCACTGAAAAAGCTTGCCAACTCCAATGAATAACCCCCCCGATAGTCCATTCAATTACACAGAGGCTTTTATTGCCCTAGGAACGAGTAATTTCGATCGCTCGGTGCAGTTTTATTGTCAACTGTTGCAACAGGAACCAAACCCCTATTTTGTCGCCGTTTATGCGGAATTTAGGCTGATTAACCTTAAGTTAGGTCTTTTTTGCCCTAAAGAGTCCCACAGAGAGGAATTTGGCGATTCTAGGGGCAGTGGCATGAGCATTTGTTTCGAGGTGGAGAGTCTCGAAAAAGCGATCGAGCATTGGAGCGAAATCGGCTATGGTGCTAGGGGAGAAATTAGCCAAACTTCCCACGGTCTGGAAATCTACATCTATGATCCAGATGGTAATCGTTTAATTTTCCATCAATCCACCGCTAAAACCAATCCTTTCAGGTAGGAACCTTCCGAGTGATAGATACTGGTGGGATGGTCGGCCGGTTGGCTTAAACGTGCTAAAATTCGCACTGGGCGAGCCGATTCAATGGCGGCAGCCATGACAGCCCCCTGAAAATGTTCTTCGTTAACCACTTGGGAACAGGAAAAGGTGAAAATAATACCTTGGGGGCGAATTTTCTGGAAAGCTTGGTAATTTAATCTTTTATAAGCCATAACCGCCTGATGACGGGATTGGATACTTTTGGCAAAAGCGGGGGGATCGAGGACAATCAGATCGTAATCCTCCTGACAGTCGCGCAGGAAGTTAAAAACATCGGCGCTGTAGGATTGATGGGGAACTTGACTGAGATTATTCAGGGCGATATTTTTTTCGGTAAGATCGATCGCACCGTGGGAACTATCAACGGAATCGACTAGGGCAGCCCCCGCTTGCATAGCATAGACGGAAAAGCCGCCAGAGTAGCAAAAAGTATTTAAAACCCGTTTATTATGGGAATATTGAGATAATAAGGCTCTATTTTCCCTTTGATCGAGGAAAAATCCCGTTTTTTGTCCTTTTTCCCAATCAATAATAAAGCGATGGCCAGATTCTAACACCTCATCGCTGGTTTTTTGACCAAATAAGTATTTATTTTCGGAAATATGGGCGCTTTTCGCTAAAACTGCGGCACTTTTATCGTAAACTGCCCGTAAATTGTCAGCGTAGATAGTTTTCAGACAATCGACAATCAGATCGAGACGTTGGTATAAAGCTAAGGAATAAGCTTGAATAACCGCCGTGCCATTGTACCAATCGACGATTAAACTGGGTAAACCGTCTCCTTCAGCGTTAATTAAACGATAACAGTTAGTTTTCGGGTTATCCACTAAACCGATTTGTTGCCGCAGCTGATAGGCATTCTGGAATTTTTCGAGAAATAATTGAGCAATATCGCTGACTTTTGGGAAAGAAAGAATTTTAACGGCAATATTGCTAGGATTATACAGTCCAGTGGCTAGATATTCGCCTCGATCGCTATAAACCTCCACGATAGCACCCTCTTTGACTTCCCCCTCCATCTCTTTAATCGCCCCGGAAAATATCCAAGGATGGAATCGTTTAACAGCATCAATTTTATGGTTTCTCAGGATAATTTTCGGTAAATCTGGCATGGATAAAGAATCAGGGTTGATAGCTGACGGCTACTGGAAATTCTATTATCCCCTGCTGGCAGCACAAAACCATAGTTTCTTATCCCTCGATCGAGTGGCATCAAAGCAAGTCCCCACAATCGAGGGATAATCAGAGGAAATTCTCGCCTATAATAAAATAAGTTAGATTTTAGCGATAGTCCCTCGACAAATGCCAAGGAAAAGTGATGCTGCCAGTGGTTTAAGTTTATGGTTTCAGCGTTTGGGCGCTGCCAGTTTATTAGCGGGACAAACTTTTTTGCATATTCTTAATGGCAAAATCCACCGTCGTAATACTCTGGAACAAATGAGCATTGTTGGACCAGAATCCTTGACAATTGCCCTAATTACTGCTGCTTTTGTGGGTATGGTTTTCACTATTCAGGTAGCCAGAGAATTTATTTTTTTTGGGGCGGGTAGTTTTGTTGGGGGAGTCCTTTCCTTGGCTTTAACAAGAGAATTAGCCCCGGTTTTAACTGCGGTGGTGGTGGCGGGGAGAGTTGGCTCGGCTTTTGCCGCCGAAATTGGTACAATGCGAGTAACAGAACAAATTGACGCTTTATATATTTTAAAAACCGATCCGATCGATTATTTGGTCATTCCCCGGGTGATTGCCTGTAGTTTAATGTTACCCCTGCTCACTATTATCTCTTTAGTCACGGGATTACTGGGTGGTTTATTGATTTCTGATAGTCTTTACGGTGTTTCCTATTCCCTATTCTTACAATCAGCCCAAAATTTTCTACAAACATGGGATTTAATTAGTTCTATGTTAAAGTCCCTAATTTTTGGGATTTTAATTGCCATTATCGGTTGCAGTTGGGGTTTAACCACCACCGGCGGTGCTAAAGGAGTTGGTCAATCCACTACCACGGCTGTGGTAACTTCTTTATTGGCGATTTTTGTGGCTAATTTTTTCCTCTCTTGGCTGATGTTTCAAGGGACTGGTAATGTGGAAATCGGCTAAGACAGGGCCAATTCAAGTCTGAATTGCATCACTGTCTGATCTACCTTTATAGAATACCTCATTCGGGGTACGATAGTCAAGACATTTTCGAGGACGATTGTTAATCAAGTTTACGGCTCTTT
>NZ_SFBO01000194.1:0-24401 GCF_007095705.1 Microcystis sp. Msp_OC_L_20101000_S702 | reverse complement strand
AAATTTCCGATCCTCCTGGATAATAAATATAGCTATCGGAAATTTCCAATCCCTCTGGATAATTTGTCGGGGGAACGGCGAACGTAGTGATTTCCCTGGCAAGGGCTTCGGAAATTTCTGATTCTCCTGGATAATAGATATAGCTATCGGAAATTTCCAATCCCCCTGGATAATAGGTATAGCTAAATGTGTTATATTTTGGGTCATCAGAAAATGCCGGGGGACGTAATTGAAGAATTTCTGCACCCAATACCCTAGAGCAATCTTTAAATGGCATATATTGTTTAACCATCGACATTTACTTGGTAATTAATAACGGGAAAAAGTGAGAGATTTAAACGGAACTACACTGATGGACAAAATTAACAAATCAACTCTGCTGTAACTCATACTACTCAGTCCTCTATGCTAAGATGATCCAAAAAACGCAAGTCTTTAAATTGATGGGCAAAAAAAGTTTAATTTTACTCAATAACCAAGGAGTTATACATAGATGTTTATTTTTGACAGTAAAACCGATATTTTAATTGATTCTCAGGAATTAACCTTTAAAAGTGAATATTTTTGTGACTTTTCTCGCTATTTTCAGAATCGAGAATTTGTCAACGGAGATGCTTTACAACTCAGTGGTGATCATTTTGAAGGGTATCTTTCAAGGATCATCATCGATGAAGTGATGTTAGAATTATCGCAACGTAATTGTTTAATAAATGTTGTGGGAGTAGTCCATTCTAAAATGTGGGTTTTTGCGATTCCTATTCAGGTGAATTCCGTCTTCTTCCAAAATTTGTACTCATTAGAAAATAACTATCTTGGGATTGTCCCCCCTAAATCAGAAATTTCCATTTTTCAACATCCCTTTTCCAATCGTTTTCAGCTTTACGTTCATGATAATTATCTGCAACAATTGTGCCAAAATTTAGAGCTACCAGAAGCGAAAAAGTTTTTAAATTCTTCCGCTTCTTCTGTTGTGATTTGCCCATCGGAAAAAATTCGTCATCTCCAACAATCTTGTCATCAACTTTATCGAATGCTATTTAATTTAGATCGTCAACAAATATCTTGGCAAAGAAAAGCATTAAGATTAAATTTTGTCAGGCAAAAATTAAAAGAAGAAATTGTCAAAGATTTTCTTTTGACTTTAGCAGTAACCAAAGATATTAAAACCCCTAAAAACGCTATCAGACGCACCTCTATCCTCAAAAAAGCAGAAGAAATGATGAGAAAAAATCTGCGTTCTGATCTGACTATTCCAGCGATTTGTCAAGAATTAAAAGTAAGTCAACGCACCTTAGAATATATATTTAAAGACTTCTATCAAATGTCTCCTTACAATTATTTTAAGTTGCTTCGTCTTAATGCTTTACATCAATCTCTTAACCAAAATAATCAGACAAAATTAACTTATGAAATTGCCGAAGAATTAGGTTTTTTTCATCGAGGATATCTGGCCTCTGATTATAAAAAACTGTTTGGTTATTTTCCCTCTGAAACCTAAAAAAATAGTAGGGGTAGGAATTAGGATTATTTTTGCTTTGAGAACTCAATTCCTAACTCCTCTTCCAATTCAGTGCCTCTCCCGTACTTGTTTGGTAGGGGCGTATATTGTACGCCCTTTCTTCGATCTCATAACCTCAAGAGAGCCATTAATAATTAGCCCCATCGAGATTAATTTACTTAATTCCCACTAAAAAAGTTGTACCGATCGCCATAATTGCCAATCCGATTAACTTACTAATTAGAGTCGCTTGCTTGGCTAATTTTTCCTTGATGACACTGCCAAGGAAAAAAGCCCCAGATGCGATCGCTAATTGGATCACGGTAAAACCGATTAAATAGGCAACTAAAGCGGCAACTCGCGCCCCGATAATTGATTCTCCGTAGGCATAACCGTGGAAAATTCCTGCGATCATTGCCAAAGTTGCCAGAGCGATCGTATAGAGATTAGAATGATTTTGTAACCCTTTTTTCAGGGTTAAAATTAGTCCAAAAATCACAACAGAAAGGGCAACAATCCCTTCAGGAAAAAGTAAATTTATTCCCTGTAAATGAATCCCCGTCCCGATTAAAGTAGCAATCGCAAAAGCGATCGGAATCAATAAACCCTGTTCCATCCCCACAGCAATTAAACCACTAGCCACCACAAAAGCTAAATGATCTAAACCGATAACCGGGTGAGCTAAACCCGATAAAAATCCGTTTAAAAAATTATCGGGAGTTTGCCCTGCCATGGCATGATGGGCGAGGGTTTTGCTGGCAAAAATTAACAGAAAGAGAGGGACAATAGTTAATATCTTTGTCCAGCTTTGACGAAAAATTATCTTCATTGATTACCTCAAAATTATGATTCGGAAACCCGCGCAACAATCGCCCGATGTCGGGGACTGGTGGGGGTAATGATCGGTGCTTGAAACCCCGCTTCAACTAATGCCTGTTCGATATCGAGAGTAAAATATTGATCGAGATAGGGTTCGGTACTCTTGAGTAAGGTGAGGACATAAGGGGGCATTTTTCGATAAATTTCCGAGCGCGGATTCATATCCATCAGCGTCAAATAACCCCCCGATCGCAATAAACGACGCGCTTCGGCGAAAATTTCTCTAGTAGCCTGTTGGGGTAGTTCGTGAAACATTAAAAACGAAGATACCAGATCGTAGGACTGACTGGGTAATTGAGTTTTTTCCGCAGCCGCGTGTTGCCATTGAATCGTCTTTTGTTTTTGTTGAGCCTGGTATTGAGCAACTGCTAAATAGTAGGGAGAGAGATCCAACCCAGTTACCCGCGCTTGCGGATAAGTATCTTGCAGCGCAAAGCTACTCATGCCGACACTACAGCCTAAATCGACAATATCGTTAATTTTTGCCTTGATTTGCTCCTTTAATATCCGGTGATATTCCCGTCGCAATCGCGGGTCGCCGTCCATCCCCGCCCCGGGCCAGATGGTAGAATGGACAGCATAGGCGGCAGATTCTACCTCAAAAGCTGGCAACCAGTCTAAATTGCCCTTTTCGTAAGCGTGGAAAGAACAAACGTAGTATTCGGGATAGACGAGATCGGGATTTTCTACCGCTTGCAGTTCCTGACTCCAATCCCGTTGCTGCCATTGTTTGACGGTTTCTCGCCAAGGTACGCCTAGTTTTTCGGCTCTTTTAATCATCATATTGCGGGCCTGATAGCGAGCGATGTCAAAAAGCGGTTTTATGCCGAGAATACGGTTAACTAGACCAGAAACAGGATTAAAGGAGGCCGGAACGGGTGTAACTGTCATAGAAAAGCTTCGATCGTAAATTTTCCCTTTCTCATCTTATAACAGTGATCAGTCATCAGTAATCAGTAATCAGTAATCAGTGAAAAAACAGCACTGTCACCGCCATTTAATACTACTCAGTTAATACCACTCACTGAAAACTCACATCTGATAACTGTTGACTGATAACAGCAAAAAGCTCCCTAACCCCCATCTTGCCAATTTTTAAGTAGGTAGGTGTTGAAAACTTTCAGATGCCCCCCTTATTAAGGGGGGATTAAGGGGGGATCGGCACCCCCCTTATTAAGGGGGGATTAAGGGGGGATCGGCACCCCCCTTATTAAGGGGGAATTAAGGGGGGATCGGCACCCCCTTATTAAGGGGGAATACATCTTCAATTTAATTATAACCAGCTACTTATTATGAGAACAATCGCTGAAATCAACGACAAGATCGCTAAAAAAACTGCTGTAGTCTGGACAGTAGAGGAATTAAAAAGCCGCGTGAGCGAAATGGGAATTAAGGAGGTTTTTTCCCAAGTAGATGTGGTTTGTACGGGAACTTTTGAACCGATGGAATCTTCGGGGGCAATTATTAATTTAGGTCAGACGGATCCGCCGATAAAAATTCGTCAATGTTGGTTAGATGGGATTCCTGCTTATGCTGGTTTTGGAGCGGTGGATTTATATTTAGGAGCCAGTGCTATTAGTGATCTAGCGGCCAAAAATGAGAATTTAGAGGGAGAAAATCCCGAAAGGGGCGGCGGACATATTATTGAGGATTTAATCGCTGGAAAATCGATTCAATTGCGCGCTGTCGGCCAGGCCACCGATTGTTATCCTCGCACTTCTTTTGAAACGATTATTTCTAAGGAGACTATCAATCAATTTTATCTTTTTAATCCTCGCAATCTCTACCAGAATTTTATCGTCGGAGTCAATGGGGGAGAGCGGACTTTATATACTTATTTGGGACCACTACAGCCACGATTAGGTAATGCAGTGTATTCTAACCCCGGGGCAATTTCTCCCCTGTTAAATGACCCAGATTTAGAGGCTATAGGCATCGGTACGCGCATTTTTTTGGGAGGAGGAATCGGTTATATTGCCTGGGAAGGAACCCAACATTTTCCCCTGCAAAAACGCCTACAAAATCGAACTCCTATTGGCCCAGCTTCCACCTTAGCCTTAATTGGGGATGCTAAACAAATGAATGCTCGCTGGGTGCGGGGTTGTTATTTCAAAAATTATGGGGCTTCTTTAATGTTAGGGGTAGCAGTACCGATTCCGATTTTAAGCGAGGAAATCGTTCGACATTGTGCGGTAAAAGATGAGGAAATTGTCGCTCCAGTGGTGGATTTTTCCATTCCCCGGCGAGTCCGTCCTACCTTTGGTTTAATCACCTACGCTAAACTAAAAAGCGGTCGGATTATGATCGAGGGAAAAAGTGTGAGGGTGGCTCCTTTGGCCAGTATTTCCCTGTCCCGGGAAGCCGCTTTAGAATTAAAAGCACTGATCGAATCGGGAGAATTTACCCTCACAGAACCCGTGGCAAAAATTAATCTAGAGCGGACTTTTATTCCCCAGGATCGTTGGGGCGGAAAATTATCAATTGAGTGAGGAGTTAAGGGATTGCGTGCAGGCGGCACAACTACAATTAAGATGACGTAAAATCGGATTTTCTTCCCCGGTTGTCTTGCCGATAATCATGTCACCTAAGTTCTCGGTATTGAAACTAGGATGAAAGGACTCTGGGGCAGCTTGTACGGAGTTAGTGGTAACTAATAGGGCTAATAAACTAGCGGAAGCAGTGGCAAGAATAACGACTTTTTGATTCATAAATTTGTGGGAATTATTAGCAATGAATACCACTGATTATAGCACTGCCGACCGCCGACCGCCTCCGTTAACGACCCAAAAGATTGGCAATATCAGCACATCCCCCCGGAATAGTTGCCCGCGACTTTTCCCCACACCAACGACAACAATAGTGACGTTGTTCCTCGCTCATGTTTTTCACCCCGGTAAAATTGACATTTTCTACCACTGCTCCCGTGTGTTCTCCGCTGTCATAATTGGGGGGAACGGTACGACTGCGGGGGGTAGCATTTTCTAGGGAACCATAAAATAAACGCATCCCTTTGATATCTGCCCCTCTTAAATTAGCTTCGTAGAGAATTGTCCGCGATACATTTGCTTTCACCAAATCGCTATAACTTAAATCGGCCCGCACCATATTCGCTTCGCTTAAATCCGTCCAGCGCAGATCCTGCCCAGAAATGTCGGCCCCCGCTAACATTACCCCCAATTGTACTACTCTTGTACCGAACTCTCGATCCTCCGCGTAACCCCCTTCCCCGTCTAGAATCGGTCGGCCTAGATAACGATCGCGTTTAATCGGTGATAATAGCCGCGATTGACTCAAAAAACGCAGTATTTTCGCTTTCCCAGAGGCATCGACACTGCTGAGGATAGAAGCGGTGCGACCTTCTGCGATCGCTCTTTCCTGGGGCCAATCTTCTAAAAATCCCTCCTCATCCAAGGCTAGATCGGAAATCCCCTGAAAATAGGAATCGATCGTCTGTTGTTGGGTAATGCGATTTTGCTGTATGGTTAAATCCTTAGAAATAACGTACTGTTCCCAGGCCACATAGACAGCTAACACGGCGATCATAATTTGTCCCAAGGCCCCCACCCACTCGGCCCAGGAACCGAACTCATCGTATTTAAAACTCTCCAACCATCGCAATATGCGATCGTAAACCCCTAAATATTTCCCTAATCCGGCCAGAGCAGCTATAAAAACGATAAAAGCGAAAACCGTCTGACGTTCAGAGGGGGTGAGATAATGGGCGATCCACTGGCGAATAGAGGGCAAAATCACCTGTAAAGATATTAATATCCCTACTATCGCCCCAGAAAAGCCTAACCAGTCCCAGCTAAAGACGAGGCCGATAGTCATCACCATCAGGGGGGCCAACAGTAACCCCGCGTTACCCGGCCGAAGATCTTTTAATAGTAGGATGCGCTGACGCAGAGGATTACGCGAAGATAAAGAGGAGACGTATTCGGAGGCATCGGGGGGCGATAAACTGGTTTTACCGTTATTTTCGGGGTTATCGGCCCTATTTTCTGCGGCGAGTTTTTCTGGGTCTTTGCGATCGCTCATATTAATCCTTGTCAAGAGAAAATAATTCCACACCGAAAACTGAGGCGAAAACTCTCGATAAATCTTGTTGTACTTGCATAAGACTAATATTAGGCAGAAACTGCTGTAAACTGCCCACGGGTTTATTAGCAATCCCACAGGGAATAATTTCGGCAAAACCGCTTAAATCCGGACAAACATTAATGGCAAAACCATGATAGGTAATCCAACGACTAACTTTAATACCGATCGCCGCTATTTTATACCCTTCTACCCATACCCCCGTCAGGCCCGCGATTCTTTCCCCCGACAATCCATAAATAGCGATAGTTTGCAGGATGACTTCTTCTAATTGTCGCAAATACCAGTGTAAATCCTGCTGATAATAGCGCAAATTGAGGATCGGATAGCCCACTAACTGCCCCGGACAGTGATGGGTGACTTCTCCTCCTCGCTCGATTCGGTACACTTCTTTATCGGTTTTGTCAAGATTAAATTTAATAAACTTAATATCTGAACCAGTACCGAGGGTGTAAACGGGGGGATGTTCCAGTAGTAGCAGCACATCGGGTAAGTCAGGATCGGCAATTCTCGCCGCCACCAGCGATCGCTGTTGCGCCCAGGCCAGAGAATAGGGGGTAATTGCCTGAATTTTCAGCCCACAGAGACGAGGTATTTTTTGAGCATTCATTGCGAGATGTGTCAAAATATTTAAGAAATGTAAAGGAGCGCAAAGGAAGATTAAAAGAAGAGAAGATATAGATGTTGGGGAGAATACTAAGTGCTAATCTAAGGATATCCCATCTATTCGGATGTTAACCGTCCCACAGGAGAAACAATCACCAGATTCTCTTGCTGGCGGCGAAAATCGGTTTCTTTAAATAAAAGTTAACAGAACTTCGCACTTCTGTTAAGAAAAGGTTGAGAGAAACTTGTTAGAATAGAGGTAAATAAATCTAGTTGCAAATAGGCGCTCGACCCGATGAATTTTCCGCGCGATCCGACAAAAAAAAGAGAACGAAAACACCGACAATATCTAGACTGTGACCTCTGACAACAGCGCGATCGAGCGGATTTTTGAGGATTAAATTCCTAGCATCAACATCCCTTAAAAATAGTTGATGTGGACGGTCTATAGCAAAATTTTTAGATGGAGTAGTGAGTATGAAGCTATTGATTCAGGGCAATAATATCGCTGTCACCGAAGCTATTCATGATTATGTCGAACAAAAGCTGGAGAAAGCGGTGAAACATTTTAACGGCATAACCACAAAAGTTGATGTTCACCTCTCCGTGGAAAAGAATGCACGCATTCCCGATCGCCACAAAGCGGAAGTAACGGTTTATGCTAATGGAACAGTGATTCGCGCTCAAGAAGGAAGCGAAAATTTGTACGCAAGTATTGATTTAGTTTCTGATAAAATCGCTCGTCAACTCCGCAAGTATAAAGAGAGACTGGTAGATCATCGCACCAATGCCACCGTTAAAACTAGCGAGGTGGTGCAAGAGAAACCCTTAGATGATAACCTAATTGGTGATCGCACTCCTGAATTACCTGCGGAGGTAGTGCGGATGAAATACTTTGCCATGCCACCGATGACTATTGAGGAAGCACTAACACAATTGCAATTAGTCGATCACGATTTCTTTATGTTCTGCAACAAAGACACTAACGAAATCAACGTTATCTATCAACGCAATCACGGCGGTTTTGGTGTTATTCAACCCCGTCCCGTTAACGTAAATGGCAAAGAATCCAATTAACAGTTAGCGACCACAAATAAAACTAAAGACTGGAGAAATTCTCCAGTCTTTTTCTCATCTAACCAAGATTAACTTTCACCACTTTATTTTTTTCTGCCACCGCTTTTGGGAGGGTGAGATAAAGAATACCGTCTTGATAGTTAGCGGTAACTTGGCTATTTTGCACCTCCACTGGTAGGGTAATCAAGCGACTAAATTTACCATAATAAAATTCGCTGTTTTCTACCTCGGCAGGGCGTTGACGTTGCCCATTAATAGCCACCATTTGTTTGCTAACCTCCACATCTATATCTTTAATATCCACACCGGGTAATTCGATTTTTAATTCTACGGAATCCTCGTTAACAGAGATTTCCACCGGGGGACGAGATACCGATGAAGTTGTCGGTAATACTTCTTGAAAAAGTTGATCGATTTGACGTTGAACAGAATTAATTTCTAGGAAGGGAGAATAAAGAGTGAAAGCCATAGTAATAATTTCCTTGAGAGGTTTTCTCTGACTGCGATTACCTCTATCTTAAGCAACTAACTTGGCTTACACAAGGCGGTTTTCAGGAAATAAAAAGTCGCAATAACCGATACAGTTATCAGTTATCAGTTATCAGTTATCAGTTATCAGTGGCAAGTGGGAAGTTGTGGGGTGTGGGGTGTGGGGTGTGGGGAGCAAAAAACCGACGGCTGACGGCTAAAATCACTGTTATAACCATTGTTGTAATTCCGGCCAACCCAAACCCTGACGCACGATATCCGGTTGATCGCTGGTAAAATCAACAATTGTTGACACTTCCGAACCGGGAGCCGAACCATCTTCGATAATTAAATCAACTATATGATCGAGGGCATCGAATAGCCTAGGAGTTTCTAATCCCTTGGTGGGAAAATCCCCCTCCTGATCGGGAAGATGGGCAGAACTAGAGATAATAGGATTTTCTAGGGTTTCGAGAATAGTGCGACAGATAACGTGATCGGGAACCCGGATACCAGTGGTTTTCCGCTTCGGATTCATCACCACTTTCGGCACTAATTTAGTCGCCGGTAAGAGAAAAGTGTAGGGACCGGGTATAACTCGTCGCATAATCTTATAGGCATAATCGCTGACCACTGCGTACTCGGAAATATTCGACAAAGAAGAACAGAGAAACGTCAAGGGTTTATCATTAGATAGTTGCTTGATTTGGCGAACTCGTTCGACGGCGGATTTCACATTGAGATCGCAACCGATCGCATAGACGGTATCGGTAGGATAAAGCATAATTGCCCCATTTTTCAGGGCATGACAGATTTCTTGGATAGAACGTTGTTGGGGATTTTCCGGATGGAGAGAGTAAATAGTAGCCATGATAGCAAAATCGTCGCCTATTGGGATTGTCCCACGGGAATTGCCGGGGATATGTGTTTAGGGGCATTAGTAGATTTAGGAGTCCCCTTAGAATACCTGATTGCACAACTAAAAACTTTAGGAATTGAGGATGAATATCAGTTAAGAGCCGAAAAAGTGCATCGTCGCGGTCAAATTGCCACTAAGATTCACGTCGATGTCACTGCCGAGAAGTCTGCTGATCATCACCACCATCACCATCATACCCCCGCTCGCCATTTACCGGAGATTGAAAATTTAATTAAACAGGCAAATTTACCCCAGAAAGTCCAAGAATGGAGTTTAGCGGTTTTTCAACAACTTGCGATCGCAGAAGGAGCTGTTCACGGGATCGCACCAGAAAAAGTGCATTTTCACGAAGTCGGGGCAACCGATGCCATTATCGATATCGTCGGGACTTGTTTGGGTTTGGATTGGCTATCGGTGAGTGAATTATACTGTTCTTCTCTACCCACCGGCGGCGGTACAGTTCAGGCCGCCCATGGTCGTTTACCGGTTCCCGTGCCAGCAGTAGTACAATTGTTCAGTCAGGGACAAGTACCAATTTATAGTAATGGCATCGAAGCGGAGTTAGTAACACCCACGGGGGCAGCTATTGTGACAACTTTAGCTAAAAGTTTCGGTAAACCGCCGAAAATGCAGTTAGAAAAGGTCGGTTTAGGAGCAGGGACAAAAGATTTACCGATTCCCAATCTTGTCCGGCTTTGGTTAGGGAAAAAAGAATCAGAAAAGCTAGATGAAAGCGAAACCGTGGCAGTTTTAGAAACTCAAATTGATGACTTAAATCCGCAAGCGATCGCCTACTTAAGCGAGTCTTTATTACAAGTGGGTGCCTTGGATGTATTTAGTCAAGCAATTACTATGAAAAAATCCCGTTTGGGAATACTTTTGACAGTAATTTGTGCCTTGGATAAAATTGCTATTTGTGAAAATATGATCTTTCAGGAAACCACTACTTTAGGCATTAGAAGGACAATTCAAGAGCGATCAATCTTAAAAAGAGAGATACAATCGATCGATACTGTCTATGGTCAAATTAGGCTAAAAGTTGCCTATAAAGAGTCAATTAATCAACCGATTACCGTACAACCAGAATACGAAGATTGTGCCGCAATTGCCCGTCAGCATCATCTACCTTGGCGATTTGTTCATCAAATGGCCTTGGCTATTTGGCAAGAAAATACTTCTGACTGAATAAAGAGGATATTTATTATGTTTTGTCGAGCAATTTAGGATTAAGCATTAGCTATCAAAGAAAACGGGTTTCCTAAAGAAACTCGTTTTTTTTATAGAAACCAACCTACGAGGCGATGCTAAACAAATTGAAAGTAATAACTGGTTAACGCAATACTGATGTTATCTTGAACGACTCCAATTAAGTCACCGCTTTGATAGATGGCTGTATCTAAAGCAGAACTACCAAACCCCAAATTTGCATACGATAGGCTAAGTGTACCAGTATTCTTAATTCGAATATAGTCGTTTGCCCCGTCATAGTCAGTAATAAGGGCATAGCCACCACCTTGATAATAGTTACCAGCACTTTCACCTAGTACAAAAATGTCCAATCCAGACCCTCCAACTAAGGTGTCATACTCAAGACTGTTAAAAGCTCGAGATGTAGAGCCGGTTAAGCGATCATTACCAATGCCACCACTTAGAAAATCATTCCCTGATCCCCCTAATAAGGTATCATTTCCCGATTCTCCACCTAAATAGTCATTGCCAGTTCCCCCATCTAAATAATCGTTGCCATTCCGTCCCCATAGGGTATCATTTCCCGACCATCCATAAAGACGATCATTGTCGTCGCCACCGTCAATATAATCATTGTTGGTATTACCCCAGATGGTATCATTGCCACCATAACCATAGGCATAAAGTTGTTGACTTCCTCTATAGTTGTAGTAGTTTGCAAGATTTGTACCGTAGTAATAAGTAGCCATGACTTAATCCTCCTGTCTACTATCCATTTTTAAGGCTCTTCGGTTTGTGTTATGCCGCAATTTTTGTCAATTGTTTGCGATCTGGAGCGAACTAATCAATTAAATCTCTTGCCAGATAAGAATTTAGTCGATTTATGCCCCCCTATCGAACCATACCAAGTAACGAAGAACCATTTTTAATAAACATCATAACACTCTAATCCTCTCCCAGACTGTATCATACGCTGACAAATTAATAAATCTTTACATTTATCTCCTTGGTCGGGGAGACACGGGGATGATGACAGAGAACTCTTGAAAGAACGTAGAACGTAGGTTTGGTTGAAGCATGAAACCCAACGCCCGCTCATGTTACGCTACCGCTAACCCATCCTACAAATAATTGTTCCTCCCTAGTTATATCCATTGTTCAAAAGCTATTTTCAGGAAGATAATCCCACTTTAAAACCTGTTCTTGGCTAAAAGGACAATCAACTGGAAAAGTTTCTTTTGGTAAATTAGTTTCATTTAGCGTCCCTCGCACTGCCTTTTGATAACATTCTGCGAAAATATCGGCTAAATAGGGTTTTAAGCTAGGACTATCCCTGAAAATAAGCTCTAATTGTTCTCTTTGCTCATCAATGGTATTTATCCAGTTATTAGTCCGTTTTTCTGGTTGATATTGCCATTTAAGTAAGTGCATCAAGAGAACTTTTAAACGACTGAATACCTCCCGTCTATTATTACGTCCCATATCGGATATTTCTTCGATTAAGTTATCTAAATCGAGGGCTGCTAAATTACCCTTTTTTAAGTGATTTACGGTTTGCTCAAGCCACAAATTAAAATCTGTTTCATAAAGCTGAGATAATTGATTTTTCATGTTGATAATATCCCATTTAGAAGTCGGTGGTAACGCACCACTCTCTTAACTGTAACCGTTCAGGGGAGGTATCAAGCAGTCAGTAACATTGACGATGATAAGTTTCACTCCATACAGATACTGGCTCTCTTATTCTTTGTGTGATAAGTTTAACGTATATAGGAGCGATCAATCTTTGTGTCCTTTGTGTCTTTGTGGTTCGTTCCACTCCCTCGCTGGCAAGACCTTATCTTAGAATACATTTTACCCACCAAACCCAAAAGAGCCAGATACCTTCTCAAGGAGCCATTTTTGACTGACTCTGACCTATCACTTTTAAACAGGATTTAGTATTAGCCAGCCCCATGTACAATCAAAAATACTAAATTTAACCAATAAAATAAGGACGCTGCCAATTGCGTCCTCAAGGTATCTGGAAAAGGCTTTTTTCCTAGACTTTCCGAGAGTAGTATTCCACTACTAACAGTTCATTAATCGAGAGGGCAATCCATTCTCTTTCCACAACGCCATTCACTTTGCCCACGAGGGTGTTTTTGTCAAATTCCAAATGACTCGGCAGATTGGCTAAACCGGGGTATTCCATATTTCTTTTGACTAGATCCTGGGAACGCTCTTGATTTCTGACTCCAATCACATCACCCGGACGGCACTGATAACTAGCAATATCCACAACTCTACCGTTAACGGTGACGTGACCGTGATTGACTAATTGTCGCGCCCCCGGAATTGTCCCGGCCATACCGAGACGGAAAACGGTATTATCCAGACGCATTTCTAAGAGTTGCAGCAGCACTTGACCGGTGGAACCAGTAGCCCGGCGAGCTTTGCGGACATAGCGAACTAATTGTTTTTCGCTGACACCGTAGTTAAAACGCAGTTTTTGTTTTTCTTCTAGACGAATGGCATATTCTGAACGTTTTTTGCGGGCCTGGCCATGTTGCCCGGGTGCATAGGCACGACGGGCATTTTTACGGGTTAGGCCCGGTAATTCCCCTAAACGACGCACAACGCGCAAGCGCGGTCCTCTATAACGAGACATACAAACAGTCTGCTCCTATTTAAATTTATCCCAAAACTATCATCATAGCACAAATTAAGTAATTTAGTTGGGGTGTGGGGTGTGGGGTGTGGGGAGAATAAATAAAATAATCTCCTATCTCCTGAATACTGAATACTGACTCCTGACTCCTGAATACTGACTCCTGACTCCTGAATACTGACTCCTGACGGCAGCTGATGTATTTTTTTCATTAAAGATGAGGCTAATCTCCGCCATCTTAGGGCATACTGTGAGTGTAACGAAGCACTATATTATTCAGGTTGCTTTCCCACTCCTTCCCTAGCTGAATCTCTATCTTGGAGAAGCCATTAGTCATGATCGAAATGAAAGTCGCTGGAATTGCCCTAGACGCTATCACTCGCAGTCCCATTGTACTGCTGAAGGATGGTTCCGAGCGTCGCGCCCTACCTATCTACATCGGACAAGATCAGGCTAAGGCCATTATCACCGTCCTCGAACAACAAAGACCCCCTCGTCCTCTTACCCACGATTTGATCACTAATATTTTTAAAGCTTGGGACATGGATTTAGAAAAGATTATCATCCATTCTCTCCAAGATAATACTTTTTATGCTGTTCTCTGTCTCCAGCGCGGCGAAGTCAAAAAAGAAATCGATTGTCGTCCCAGTGATGCGATCGCTATTGCCCTGCGTACCAACAGTCCCATCTGGGTAATGGAAGAAGTGATCGCTTCTGCCTCTATTCCTGTTGATCGTGATGCGGATGAAGAGGAACGTCAAGCTTTTCGCAATTTCGTCTCCAATCTTAGCCCCTCAGACCTGATCCAACGTCGCGGTGATTTTAGTGATCAGTGATCTTGAAGCGGTCAGCCGTCGGCTAGATAAAAATGATAGTAACAGGGAAATTACGGCGGATTCAGGCTTAGTCTGGTAGATATTCTAAGTGGGAAGGCTTATCTAATCAGGAGTTGTCTGTGCCAGATGGATAAGCTGTACTGAATTTAAACTGCGTATTGAAATTTTTAGTACAAATGCTCAAACTGCCTCTCCCTGCTCCGCAGCTCTGGCGCTCCCTTGCAGTCTTAACGAGTATAGTCATTTCAAATAAGTGTGATACAGTCTAGACCGACAAAATCCTTAAAAACTCTGGGATTGATATTCTCAATTTTAATTGAAATGACTATAACTCTATAGTCATCGACTCGAAGCTTGAAAAGACCAGTCAAATTAGCACTGAAAGCTTGAGGACTAAAATTGGCAAAATTGTCCGACAACAGGCGAACTTTACCGAAAATTTGCTCTTGAATAATTGCAAGGAGTGCTGCTAAACCAGCGATTGCTTCGGCTGTAAATTCTACCAAGTAGGCTATTACCAATTTAAGCCTAGTTTTTTAGCTACTTCCTCGGCTGAAATCCCCCTTTCTCCCTTTTCAGTCTGTCTTAGAGAGTCAAGAAATTGCTGCTTAATTTCAAGTTTCACTTTTTTGTCTTGGTCAGACTCGAGTAGGATAGATTGGATAGTTTCGGCAACTATAATCTTCTCAAAGCAACGATTGGCTCTAATTTAGCGGCACGATGAGCGGGAACAACACCGAAAATCAGACCGATGGCACTGGAAACTCCTAAAGCGAGAATTATCGCAGGGATTGAGACACTGGTGGTTAAAGCGGCAAAAATTCCCGCTAGATACATTCCTTGAATGCCGACAAAAATGCCGATAATTCCGCCAGTGGTAGCTAAAATCACCGATTCAATGAGGAATTGACCTTTTATATCCCCTTCTTTCGCTCCTAAAGCCTTTCTTAACCCGATTTCTTGGGTTCTCTCCGTGACTGACACGAGCATAATATTCATGACACCGATTCCCCCGACAAAAAGGGAAATACTAGCGATCGAGGCTAACATTCTAGTTAAACTATCGTTAGTTTCTTTGGTCATTTCTAAGACTGCGGTTTGGGGGAAAATCTGCACATAATTCTCGTCGCTGACCTGATGACGCATTTGCAGCAGGTTGCTAATCTGAAACTGGGCGGCTTTAATTTGGCTGGAGTTTTTGGCCAAGACAGAAATATGAGTTAGGGGAATGCCAAAGATAGATCTGCGGCCTTGAACCCGATTAGACATGGTAGTTAGGGGAATTAAAGCTCGATCGTCCTGATTAGCCTCAAATAAGGAGCCTTTCGCCTGTAAAACTCCAATGACTTGAAAACTAAGATTGCCGATGCGAAGATTTTCGCCCACGGGATTGCGATTACCAAAGAGATTTTTAGCTAATTCCGATCCCAAGACAATTACGCGATTATCCCGTTTCAGGTCAGATTCCATAATAAATCTACCTTTAGATAGTTGACGGTTACGCACGTTTAGGTACTCGGCTCCCACCCCGACTAGGGGGCTATTACTGGTTCTATTACCGAAGGATAAGATTGTTTTCCCGCTCAATTCGGGAGAAATGGCGGCAATGGCGGGAACTTGAGATGCGATCGCTTGAGCATCTTCGTAGGTGAGCGGCCGGGGATTAGGAATTGTCCGCCGGACATTGCGCGAGGAGGTGGAAACAAATAAAACATTCGGACCGAGGGCTTCAAACTGCTCTAGGGCGACTTTTTGCGCTCCTTCACCCACTCCCACTAGGGCAATGACGGAGGCGTTACCGATAGCAATTCCCAGCATGGTTAGACTACTACGCAGTTTATTGGCCATCAAAGCGGAAAAAGCCATTTTCAGGTTTTCGAGCATTTCCATGGTTAGTTATATTCAGTAATCAGTAAACAGTAATAAGTAAACAGTAAACAGTAAACAGTAAACAGGGATAAAGATGAAGATATAGCGTTTTTCAGTCTGCTGAGGTACAAAAGTTATGGGTTTTAGGCAAAAGGCAAGAGGCAAAAGGCAAAAGGGAAGAAAAACAAGTGTACTTCACTAGCTTAGGAAACGCTATAAATAAATAACTAATTAACTAATTCACTTACATCTGATAACTAAATAACTAATTAACTTAAAACTTACATCTGATAACTGATAACTGATAACTGATAACTGATAACTGATTAGCGTGCAGAGATTTGGATCGTTTCTGGTTTACTTAAATCGCCAGTAATAGTTAAACTGCGCCGATTAGCGTTGAGATGACGGACAATTTTATAGATAGCTTCAACTTGGTCACTAGCCCCGATTTTGGCCGCTAGAGTGGCTAGGTCGAGAGAAGTGCCCGTTTCCCGGACAACTTGCACGATTTTTCTTTGTAAATCCAGAATAGAAGCAGCGGCTTTTTTCCCTGCTTCTACCCCGGGTTGATGGTAGGCGTTAATGTTAACTAAACTAGCATAGAAACTAACGGCCCGTTCGTAGAGGGCGATTAAGGCCCCTACCTGACGGGGAGTGACCTCTGGGATCGTGATAGTGATAGAGTGACGACTATTTTCGTATAAAGCTTGTCGAGTACCTTGCAGTAATCCTGAGAGGAAATCGCCAGCAGTGGAGCCAGTTTCCACTTCGATGGAATCTCCTTGTCGGTCTTTTAACACTTCAATAAAAGTGGCGAAGAAATTGGGAATCCCTTCGCGTAATTGTTGGACGTAGGCGTGTTGGTCCGTGGAACCTTTGTTACCATAGACGGCGATACCCTGGTAAACCGTCTTGCCATCGAGGTCTTTTTCTTTACCGAGGGACTCCATGACCAATTGTTGCAGATAGCGGCTAAAGAGATAGAGACTGTCTTTGTAGGGCAGAATCACCATATCTTTCTCTCCCTTGCCATTGCCCTCATGATACCAAGCTAGAGCAAGTAGGGCGCTAGGATTTTTTTTCAGGTTATGGACGCGGGTGGCGATGTCCATTTCTTTGGCCCCGGCTAACATTTCATTAATGTCGATACCCTGCAAAGCGGCCGGGAGAAGACCGACGGCGGATAGTTCTGATGTACGACCACCGACCCAATCCTGCATGGGGAAACGAGTTAGCCAATCTTGGGCGTATTTGTCCAGTTGGCTACCAGGCATAGTGACGGCGACTGCGTGTTGGGGAAAGTCTAAATCTAGTTTTTCGTAAGCGTTGCGGACTTCTAACATTCCGTTTCTCGCTTCGGGAGTGCCGCCGGATTTACTGGTGACGATAACCAGGGTGGTAGCTAGGGGTAAATGGGCTAAGGTGCGATCGATGCCTTTGGGGTCGGTATTATCAATAAAAGCAATCTCTAAGGCGGGAAAATCGGGTGCTAGAGCCTCGGCAACGAATTGGGGACCCAAAGCAGACCCCCCGATGCCTACACAGAGAATATCGGTGAATTTTGACCGATTGGGCGGCTTAATTGCTCCGGAGTGAATTTTCTTGACAAATTCTTTGATCTGTGCTAGGGGTTCAGTGATTTCGTCCCGCAATTCCTGGTTAGGAGCGAGTTCAGGAGCGCGCAGCCAGTAGTGGCCGACCATACGCTGTTCGTCGGGATTGGCGATCGCACCCTGTTCTAAGGCTGCCATATCTTGGAAAGCACGCTCGAATTTTGCTTCTAGACCTTTGAGAAAAGCCTCATCGAAGGGAATCCGACTGACATCGAGATAAAGTTCTAGGTTAGGGTGATAGTATAACCAATCTTGGTAACGTTGCCAGAGTTGCAGATTATCCATAAAAAAAAGCGAAATTTTTGTTTAATTACTCGTTTAGGGGAGATAAGATTTTATCCTCTCCAATCATCATACAGGTAGTTTTAGACTAGAAGTTGACGGTTAAGCATATATTAGGGGTTGGCAAAATGTTAACAGTGACGGAACTATCCCCTAATTGTTCGGTTTGCTGGTGTTGGCTGTTGATTTTTTAACCTTTCCTATGGCTATCTACTCATCCCCTCTCAAAATCGGTAACTTAGAAGTGCATAGCCGCGTCTTGCAATCACCTTTATCCGGTGTCACCGATTTAGTTTTTCGGCGCCTGGTGAGACGTTTTGCTCCTGATTCGATGCTCTATACGGAGATGGTTAATGCGACAGAAATCTCCCAGCTGCAAGAGTTACCGCAATTGATGGTTATCGGGGACAAAGAACAACCAATTAGTATGCAGTTATTTGATTGCCGTCCCGATTTTATGGCTGTGGCGGCGAAAAAAGCGGTTAAAGAAGGAGCGATGACCATCGATATTAATATGGGTTGTCCTGTTAATAAAATTACTAAAAAAGGCGGCGGTTCTTCCCTTTTACGACAGCCAGAAATTGCCGAGCAAATTGTTAGGGAAGTGGTGGGAGCGGTATCGGTGCCAGTAACGGTGAAAACTCGCTTGGGATGGAACGCTCAGGAGATTAATATTATCGATTTTGCCCGTCGTTTGGAAGATGCGGGAGCGCAAATGTTGACCCTGCACGCACGCACTAGGGAACAGGGTTATCACGGGCCGGCCGATTGGCAATGGATTAAACGGGTGAAGGAGGTTTTATCGATTCCTGTCATTGCTAATGGTGATATTGTTTCTGTGGAAGCGGCGATTAATTGTTTGGAATTTACCCAGGCCGATGGGGTGATGTGTTCGCGGGGAACCCTCGGTTATCCCTATTTAGTGGGGGAAATCGATTATTACCTCAAAACAGGCAAAAAGTTGCCGAAACCCACCTCTATTGACCTGTTAACCCTAGCTAAAGAGCATTTACAGGGGCTATGGCTATACAAGGGACAACGCGGTATCTGGCAAGCGCGGAAACATCTGGCTTGGTATTGTCAGGATTTTACCGGTGCGGCGGTTTGGCGCGATCGGTTTTCGCGCATCGAATCTCTGGGGGAGGGCTGTGATTTAATTGATGGAGCTATTGCCCAATTAAACCTTGAAAACGAGAATATCTACAGATAACGGTGCTACAAGCTCTAGGTTCTTACGAACCTTTTGCTGGTTCGTCAGCATCATCGACAAGGTACATTTACTACCTAAGCCTGCTCACGGGTTTCAGCTTCATGGCGCAATTTGCTTGACTGCTCCTAACTATCGATAATATCAGGTCGGGAGCCAATAACCCCAACGCTGAGAAGGTAAAATACCCCCATATTTGCTACATCCGATCGCACTCCCGTCCGTCGCTGTGCCTAGACGTTTTTAGCTTATTATCATTTACTTGAATCAATGAGCATGGCGCGTTCCCCAAAATCTATCGCTGCAGCGGTAGGAATTGCATGAGGGAACGCACCCTACCAGAGCAGCGATCATACTAATCATTCTGAACGCTCGAATTCTGTCTCCTAGCGCGTATTTGTTCTAGAAGAATATAAATCTCATCTAAGAATTCGCTACCTAGATTTACCAGTCGTGATTTATCTTTAAGAGTATATTGCCCTAGCCAAGTATTAAAAAAATCTGAACCTGAATAATTATTGACTCTTTCCCGAGTCAGAGTTTGTGAGGATTTTCTAACCAAATTCAATCTTCTCGATATATCTTTGATGGCATAAAAAGGATTTTTTAGGTATTTACGCCATTTTCTTTGCTGCATCTTAAATTGTCGCTCGTTAGAGATGATCGAACTTTCTAAAGAGATGATCGAACTTTCTAAAGCAAGAGCTAATTCTTTGAGCAACTGTTCTGAATCTTCTGTTGCAAGCAGAGAATTTCTTTCACGAATTATAATAATTAATCTTTTGCTGAATCTCGCATGATGATATTGCGTAATTAAATTTAGGAGCTCTTGTGCCGTTATAGAGGATGGACGTATTTTTAGCCACTTTTGCCATTTAATCCAATCTTGGATATAGGAAATAAAGGAAATAAAATTTCCTATTACCGTAAGAGGAATGAAACAAACAACAATAATTGAGTAAGAAAAAAATAGTATTTTACTTATCACGGAATCTGGATTATAAATACACCAAAACATAATCACAAAAATAAGCAAGCACAAAAAAGTTACAAAAGCTATCACTTTGAATTTAGAGATTACATATTTTATCAGTTCTCTGAATTTAATAATAAAATATAATACGGGAAATAAAAGTAAGAAAGCCCACCAAAATGGATGGGTAAATTGTCCTGTATTTGCTGCTAATATAGCAAAAATAGACCAGAGCAATGGAAAAAATATTAAACGAATATATATCGGAAATACACCCGGGAAAAAAGATTTACGATGACTTCTTAAATAACTTGTATAACTTGCTTGAAATACTGCGGAACTCGATGAAAAAAGATTAGTATAATAGAGGGATGAGAGATTAATAGCATATACGAAATAGGGAAATTTACGCAATGTAAGATAAGACATGAATAAAAGAGGAGCAATAAGAACAAGCAGTTCAGGTTTTAAAGGCAAAAGCATTGTAGGATGATACCTGAATAAAAAAGGAAAAATAAAAACAAACAGTTCAGATCTTGCAAGCATTAATGCTCCAATCACCCCAAAAAATACTACGATGTGTAGGATAATATCAATAGGACTAATCCACTTCAAAAGCCGTAATATATTTATATATCGTGATGCCTGATCGAGTCGAGACAGATGTGCATGAGTAGCAAAAAATTCCTTATTCAAACGATTGCGAGCGAACAAAATC
Source organism: Microcystis sp. Msp_OC_L_20101000_S702 (assembly GCF_007095705.1). Taxonomy (NCBI): domain Bacteria; kingdom Bacillati; phylum Cyanobacteriota; class Cyanophyceae; order Chroococcales; family Microcystaceae; genus Microcystis; species Microcystis sp. Msp_OC_L_20101000_S702. The sequence continues at coordinate 3,517 of NZ_SFBO01000194.1, read as the reverse complement.
ACAAGTGCTTGGCGAATATCTGCCGCAATATCATCTGGAATTTGGCTAAGTCGTGCAGTTTGTCGATAGGCAACTTCTTTTAACCATTGACTTTCACTTGCAAAACCATGACGGAGCAACCAAAGTAAAACAGGTTGAGGCGTAATTCCTGCAACTTCCAAACTCCATTTCTGATCTGCAAGAGTTCCTTCACTACTGGCTGTTAAAAGAAAACGTCCTGCTTGCATTTGAATATCATCGGGTAACTCTTTAATTCGACTGATAAAACCATCTTGTAAAAGTCCCAGCAGAGGAAGTAAACCATCAGGCCAAGCAAAAGGTTTAGGCGCTGAGAGATTTTTATTAGTTGTTTCTGGATTCACATAACCGACTGGATCATCAATCAGTCCAGATATATTCCCAGCTATCTCATCAAGCAAATATCTGGCCTCTGCCAAAATAGGGGCAAAAACTTCGGGCGGCTGTGTCTGGAAAATAACAACGGCTGTTTCTCGCCAGCGACCATCAGTTAATAACTGTCTAGGACTGATTCGATTAAGATCGCTGAGAACAACACAGGTAGCAAAATATTCCTGAAACCGACGGTGAGCAAAAGTAAAAAATTGGGAGTCACCTGCTACTATTTGAGCTTCAGAACGGGCCAGTTTGAGATACTCTAAGGCATTCAAATATTGCTCTAAATTGCCTCTTAACTTAAAACCAAGCCGACCCATTGCCCCCCGAATCCCTTCACGGGCTGGACTAAGTCCTAAGTTCGGGTCTATAGACATACAAAAAGCTACTTTTTCTGCGGCTGTTCTTACCTCAGCAGGCGTAAGCTTAAAACGTCTTTGCAAACGATCTGCATCGCGGGTAAGTCGCTTTTCTAAATAATTTTCAAATACGCTATGGGTATTTTCGGGAAAAGGACTTCCATCTCGCATATCTTCGCACAAGACACCTAAAAACATCGGATTCTTAGTCATATCCTGAATTTCTTGGGGAGCAATTCTAAGTCGTCCGTTTAGTTCTTTCTCTATCCTTGGTTCGAGTTCTGCTTTGCGAATCAGTTCCCAACGGCGACTTTCTAAAGGCAAAATGCGAAAACGAGGCCAACCCAAATGTTTGGGTCCGCGAAATTGACGGGAAGCAATAATTCCGCGACATTTATTAAATCCGCTCAAAAAATCGTCGATCGCTTCAGCATAATTTCTGATCGTTGTATCTGCTTCAACTGAACTTAATACTTCAGGCAATTCATCAAAAGAATCAAAAAGAAATAACCAAGTTCCTTCCTGAACCCCTTTTTGAAATTCTTCGTCTAAGAATTGCTCAATGTCACGATCATTAACTCGATTTAATTCTTGTTTTACAAAGTATTCTATCAACTCTCTGTTAATTTTAACTTTGGAGGAACGTTCCAGTTTTTTCAAATTGATATATAGAGGAATAACACTCTTTATACTTTTATCTTTCATCGAACGTTGAGCTAACTTCTCAGCAACGTGTCGGAGGGCAACGCTTTTTCCTGAACCAGGTTCACCTTCTACTAAGATGAGTCTCTCACTACTTAATTCAAGGGCTTTAGAAAGAGACTGTTCGCGGCGTAGTCCCCTCTTAGTTGATTGAAAAAATGGCAGTATGAAAAATTTTACTTGCTTTCCTTCAGCTTCAACCTCTGCTTCCAACTCAGTAAAGCGATAGTCTTTCCACTCCTCACGGCTGTTTAACTGTCGAATCTCATGTTCTATGTAATCAGCAAATCTTTGTCTTTTAAGAAGACGCTTTTTTTGCTCTTGATTGTAATATAACGGTCTGATTTGCTCTGTCCATATTTTTATGATCTGGCTAATAACAATAAGTCCTCCCCAGATTGCCAATAGGCAAAAAATGAGAAGTAAAATATAGTTAAATAATGAAGATAGCCAAGGAGGCAGAGGCTTCTTAATAATTTCTTCAATTATTTTTTTAAATGCCTCAACTAGCTTGAGTAAATCTTCTGGTTTCATACTCTGTTCTCTTAATGATTAGATTAGTAGTACCTAAAACGGGTTAGCGATGTCATGTTTCTGAAAAATTATTATTACAAAAAAGAGAAATATTTTCTTGTAATTTTACGATTTATCCCTAACATCGCTTACCTAGATTTTATTGGAAAATATCCAGATTGTCTAGCCTGCATTATTCATGAAGATTTGGGAAAATCATCAAAAGCCTTGCGAGAAAAGGGCTGATTCAAGTCTGAATTGAATCACTGTCTGATCTACCTTCATAGAATACCTCATTCGGGGTACGATAGGTCGTAGACATTGCTGCTAGACGGAGTGCCTCACTAATAGTTTTATTAGCTGTTGCCTGCTCCTGACTATCGATAATATCAGGTCGGGAGCCAATAACCCCAACGCTTTCCCAATAAGCAACTAGCTCTGGCCCTGTTTTAGGAGGATTTTGAAGAAAAGGGCGAAAGGAGAGAACACGCAGAATATACTCTGATAAAGGCAATTTGAGCGGTATTTCCTCAACGTTCAATGACCTGTCTTTGATTATATCGGAATATATTCAGTTAAACGAAGGGGTTGAGTTTCCTTGCGTAAAACCAGCCTAGGGCTGTGATTTAATTGATAGAGTTATCACCCAATTAAACCTTGAAAATGAGAATATTTACAGATAACGATCGCACTGACCCGCTATCATGAACCTTGAATAATATTATTAGTCTAACTCTCGGTCGGGTGCAGTGATTGGTTAGATCGCTCCTAATTCTTACCTATAATCTTGTCATACTCGGAGTGCGACCCAACCCAGAACCAAACTATCTTTTCTTCATCTGACTTCTTAATCCCTAATGCTCGCCATCCAATGCCGACTCTGACTGACCAGATTTTTTCTCTTGGTTTCACCTCTTTGAACTCTAGGCTGGGGTGAAGTGGATTTTCTTTCCAAATCTCGTAATTTTTCTTGGCTGTTTCTTGTACCCTTTGCGGCAAACTGAGAAAAAGTTGACGAAACCTCTTGGTTCTGGCTGACTTCATTCTTCTCCAAAACCTTTATCTTCTGTTCTCCCCTCTTGTTCTTCTATCAGGGCTTCCTGTGCCATTGTTATTAAAGCTCCCAATTCCAGATCTTCGTTAGAAAGGCTTTGCTGCCATTTTAATTCACTTTCAATGTCTTCCAGCAATTGTTGAGCAAGTTCATCCTGAAGAGACTCTGGCAGTTTCTGGATTTCTGTGAATGCTTTTTGCAACAGAGTAGTCATATTTTGTTAATGTTTTACAGGCATCGGACTATTTTACCACCTCCCGAGTCGAGTCATCCCACCATAACCTCACGGATTACTGCTCCGGGTAGAAGGTCGATAGCATCAGGTTGTAAATAAAGCTCGATCGCCTCCTGTATATTGTTGAGAGCTTCCTCTTGTGTAATAGTTACTAATTCTGTACGCAAATATTGCATCTAGAATTAGCTTTGTACGCTTTGACCCGTACTGGGTTAACTACGAACCTCTCTATCGGATTCCCGCTAAAGGCGGCCTCTCCGA
>NZ_SFBO01000193.1:0-18524 GCF_007095705.1 Microcystis sp. Msp_OC_L_20101000_S702 | reverse complement strand
ATCCACCAGGGTGAAGTCGCTCAGGGTTCCACCGCTGACGTTCACATCACTGTTGTCAAAACCGGTGACATCTTCGCTGAATTCAAAGCTGACTAGAGAACTGTTGTCTCCGTCGTTCAGGGAAGCATCAACAATGTCCAGTGCAAGGGTCGGATTGAGCGTGTCAATCGTCACCGTATCCGTACCCGCTCCACCATTGTTACCGGCAATATCGGTGTAGCTATCGGCTGCCACGGACACCGAGCCAATGGTTTCCACCGCATCGTCGGCCGTGAAGATGGCCGTATAGCTGTTGCCATCCACCTGGGTGAAGTCGCTCAGGGTTCCACCGCTGACGTTCACATCACCGGCTGTGAAGCCATTCACAGTTTCGCTGAATTCAAAGGTGACTAGAGAACTGTTAGTTCCGTCGTTCAAGGAAGCATCAACGATATCGACCGTCACTGTGGGTGGGGTATTGTCGTAGGGAACGAAAACAAATTGCCCATCTACCGCCTTGATACCACCAGTGCCATTGACGCTTGTGGCTCTGACACCAAGGGTGACAACACCCTGAGCCAATAACGATTCAATCTCTACCCCTTGATCCTTGCTGTAGCTGTAAGTATAGGTATTACCCGCAGTCAGAAGACTGCTGCCATTATGCTCCGTTCCCGTTAACCCCGTATCGGAAATCTTGTCGTATCCATCCCAGACGATACCAGTCCCATTCATATTGAGACTGTTGTCAGCCTTGGAAAGAACTATATTGCCATCCGCGTTGCTATCGCCATTAGACCACCACAACGCGTTGAGGTCCATTGACCCCTTCTTCATATCAACAGTCCATTGATTTGTGACTGTGTTGTAAGAGGCGGTGAACCAGAGAGCCTGGGTGGTGTCGCCGTATTCCCAGGTGTAAGTGCCTTCCTGCAATGTCATAATAAAAATTCCCAATCAACAATTCTATACATACGGCAGATTCAGGCTCAGTCTGGTACATCTTCTAAGTGGAAACGCTTATCCAATAAAGAGTTATCGGTGCCACACGGATAGAGGAACCGCCGTATCTAAATGATAACAGATTATGTATCGTATGTAACCATTTAGGGGGGGCAAGCAGCCAGTGGCATTGATTCTGTGGAAGGAGTCTCCTGGGGTAGCAGAGAGGGAGAATTACTACTCCTCCCAGAGGCGCGAAGGGTTCCTCGGTCATAAATTCCAAAACATTGCGGTTCTGAGAACGCAGGCTCGTCACTACCATCAGCATCTCCGCCCTGAAAGGGTGACAACGAGGTTAAAGTCTAGGCTGGGTTTAGGCTGTGGGGAGTTTTTTGCTGTGAACAGTAAACAGTAATCAGTAATCAGTGCAAAGACAGTAGGAAACTTCTATTTAATACTGCACACTTAAAACTCAAATCTGATAACTGATAACTGATAACTGCTATAAACCCCCCCAAACTAATCGGGCTGCCCAAAAGGGAATTAACAAAAATAAAGCGATAAAATCAGCCCATCTTAACTTTAATTCGTGCCAGCGTACTTGATGCTGATTGGGACTGGTAAAACCGCGAACCTCCATAGCGATCGCTATTTGTTCGGCGCGCAAAAGCAAATTATCTAGTAATTTTTCCACTACTGTTAACCAGACGTTTAAACTTCTTTTAATCCCTAATTTTTGCCAATCGATCGCCCTAGTTCGCACTGCCCTGGCTAGATTTTGCACTTCTTCTAAAACCAGAGGAATAAAGCGTAAAGAGAGGGTCAGAGTCAGAGAAATTTCCGTCACTGGCACATTAAATCGCCGTAAAGGACTCATTAAATTCTCTAAACCTTCGGTAATTTCTTCCGGGGCCGTCGTCAATAAAAAGAGATTAGTGCTATAAATTAAAGTAAAAACTAAGGTACTAATTCTCACTGCTAATTCCAAAGAACGTCGGGTAACAAATAAACGACCTCTATCCCATAAAACATACTGATAATCACTTGCTGGCGGTAAATTCAGCCCTTCATCCGGTAAACGCGGCTGAATACTCACCGCTAAACCATCGGGAGTGATAGCAGTAATCAGAAAGACGATAATCGCTAAAAATATCAGCCAGCCCATCTGTTGCCGCCAGACGCGGGGAGGAATAGGAGCTAACAGGGTTAAAAACATTAACAATCCCACCAAAGCTAAACGCCACCAAGGATTAGCCAATAAAGGTGCTGCTAAAAAAGCCATTAACCAGATAAATTTTACCCGCGCATCTAGTTGATGTAGTCGGGTAATCGGTTGATCGAGATAAAGACCGATGGGCAAACTTCGCAATAAATCCATAAATTAGACCTTGGTGGCTCTATTAACCGTTTTTTCCACTTCTCGCGCCGGTTTGCCGCGCCAGATTAAGCGGATCGGGGTTCCTTTAAAGCCTAACTGTTGCCGGAATTGCCCTTCGATGTAACGGCGATAGTTATCATTAAAGCGCTGGGGATCGTTAACGAAAAGGGCGATCGTGGGGGGTTGACTCGATACTTGCGTGCCATAGTATAGTTTCCCCTGTTTTCCGCCCCTGGTGGTGGGGGGATTGTGCCATTTAACCGCATCTTCGATTACATCGTTGATTACCGAGGTACTGACGCGACGACGGTGAGATTCGGCGGCAATATCGACTAATTCGAGGATTTTGGTGACTCTTTGCCCCGTCATAGCACTGACAAAGATCATTTCTGCCCAATCCATGAAATACAGCCGATCTTGGAGCATTTTGGTGTAAGTATTGATGGTGTAGGTGTCTTTCTCCACCGCATCCCATTTATTGACCACTAGCACCACCGCACGCCCTTCTTCGATGATTCGTCCTGCTAATTTTAAATCCTGTTCGGTGACACCATCTAGCACATCGATGACGAATAACACCACGTCAGACCGGCGAATTGCCTTAAAAGCACGGTTAATACTGAAAAATTCGGCTCCATAGTCCACATTCTTCTTACGGCGAATGCCTGCGGTGTCAATTAACCGATACACCTGTCCTTCTCGTTCAATTAAAGTATCGATCGAGTCTCTGGTAGTTCCCGAAATCGGACTAACGATCGCCCGTTGTTGTCCAGTTAAAGCATTGAGGAGACTGGATTTACCCACGTTAGGACGACCGATAATTGCCACTTTAATCTCTTCATTTTCGGTAATTTCCGCCCCGGGTGGCAAATATTTAATCAGAGCATCGAGTAGTTCGCCTGTACCAGAGCCGTGAATGGCCGAGATGGGGAAGGGTTCACCGATGGCTAATTCCCAGAATTCCGTCGCTTGCAGGATACCCTGTTCCACCGATTCACATTTATTAACTGCCAAAAGTATCGGCACATTTTGCTGTCGTAACCAAGCGGCAATTTCTCGATCGCCGGCGGTAATTCCTGCCTGGCCATCGACGACAAAAATCGCCACACTTGCCTCTGCTAGGGCGATTAAAGCCTGTTCGCGGATTAAAGGGAGAAATTCGCTGTCATCGTTAAAAACTAGCCCCCCTGTATCGACAATTTGAAAATCTCGATCGCACCAGAAAGCCGGTTGATAGGTGCGATCTCTGGTAATCCCGGGTTGATCAAAAACGATCGCCTGTTGATCTCCAGCGATACGATTGACGAGGGTAGATTTGCCCACATTGGGACGACCGATAATAGCGACGACAGGCAGTTTCATAAGAGGGGGAGGGGACGGAAATTAAAGACCCAATATTCTATCATAGCGATTTGCGATCGACCTTGGTTGATTTGAACGTTGGTTTACACAAAGGTAGTAGTGATGGAGATAGGAGTCGGTCGTCAGGATTCAGGAGACTATTTCTATTTATTCTCCCCATACCCCCTTCTCCTATAGCTTTTAAACGGGATTTAGTATGACAGGTCTAATGACCCAGAAAACAAGGAAGCGCGAGCGATTCATGTTAATTTTTATTAAGAAGCGATCTTTGATGAGAACAGACAACTATGAACTTCGAGATTCCCAGTGCCGTAAAAACTTGGTCACAATTTGGCCATCCCATTTTAATGTGGGTTTTATTAGGATTAACTATCTATGCGCTCTATTCGGGGCTACAATGGCGACGGACGCGGACAGCAGATAAAGACCTAAAAAAAGAATTATTGCCCAAAAATTTTCGCACTAAACACTATCAAATTGGCTCCCTAATCCTCGCTTTAATGGTGTTGGGGACGATCGGGGGTATGGCGGTGACTTATATTAATAACGGTAAATTATTTGTTGGTCCCCATCTGCTGGCCGGTTTAGGGATGGTGGGTTTAATCTCGATTAGTGCCGCTTTAGTACCTTTAATGCAAAAAGGCAACGAATTGGCTAGAATCACCCATATTACCCTTAATGCCGTCATTTTAGGTCTTTTTGGCTGGCAAGCCTTCACAGGAATGGATATAGTCCAGCGTATTCTCAGCAAAATGTGAGAAAACCTGAACAGAGAGGATGCGTCATCAGACGCATCTCACCGAACGCTGGCATCTCGCCAAGGAACTTCGGGGTATCTTCCTGGAAATTCTTGAGAAGTTGCTCTCGCTGCTTCACCAATAATTTGTCAATGATAGACAATCCAAGTTTGAATTAATTCTTGTTGTTCAAACACGGTTTTTCCCTGTGGAGCATACTTTTCTACACGCTCAATTGCTTCTAAAATATCCCGCAAGCGTTCGGTATCATCTCTCCTAGTGGTATTGCTTCTTTAAGTACCCGCTCTCTGATTCTATCTTTAAGTCCCTGTTCGGTAACAATATCAACTTTGCAGCCTAACAAAGCTTTCAGTTCTCGAATTAACGGCAAAGGAAACCAGGAACTCCGACGTTCGCTACAATAATCAATTAATAAATCAATATCGCTTTTTTCGTCAGCTTCTCCCCGTGCGACAAAACCAAAGATTCGCACGTTATTCGCGCCGTGTTTAGCAGCAATAGCAATGATTTTTTCTCGTTTGTTTTTGAGTAATTCCTCAATTTTCATGATCTAAGTAGGCAAGCGTTAAAAGTTGTCAGATGCCCCCCTTATCAAGGGGGGATTAAGGGGGGATCCCCACCCCCCTTATCAAGGGGGGATTAAGGGGGGATCGGCACCCCCCTTATCAAGGGGGGATTAAGGGGGGATCCCCACCCCCCTTATCAAGGGGGGATTAAGGGGGGATCCCCACCCCCCTTATCAAGGGGGGATTAAGGGGGGATCCCCACCCCCCTTATCAAGGGGGGCAGGGGGGATCGAACCTAAAATCGATTTTTAATTTAATTATAACCAGCTACTTAGGGTTTGCGGCAAAAAGTTTTTACTGGAGGCAGAATCTAGAATAAAATTTCCCAGAAGCAATCTTTTTAATGTCTCATCGCTTCTATTATTTTCATGGTTTCGACGCTGACAGTACAGACTCTTTGCAGTAAGTCAATTACTGTTTCTTTATAATCGGCAAAGCGATAGTTATTAAATCTTTCGGCGATGGTTTTATCTTTGGGTTTCTTTTCCTTATATTGATCTAAAATCCATTCTAAGGCCGAACGATTACCGAGTTTATATTCCCAGGCAATTTTGGGAATATCTTGTAGGAAAGTGACATCATCAAGGTTGATGGAATTTTTTTCTCGGTCAGCTTTTAGTTTGGTTTTGGGTTTGAGGTTATTATTAGTATCAATGCGGGTTAGTGGGTAGGGTGCGACGGTTTCATAGTTGATGTGTAATTCCATTAGTTTGCTTCCCCATTCTACCCATTGAGAGAAGTTATCATAAAAGGGAAGTCGGGGAAATTCTCGCTTAAGATTTAATTCGTATTTACTGCGATATTCCGGATAATGAAGGACAGCATAAGTGTAGTGGAAGATGTCGAGTTTGGTGATGGTTTTATCGTTGTAATGGTTTTGGAATTGTTGCAATCCCCAATCGGTGATATTATCGATACGGTTTCCTTCTTTGTCGTAGCGGTAGAGGGGGAGACATTGAGTTTTTTCAAGTGTATCTAAACCAATTAATAAATCACAGGAAAGACAATGAAAAGGCTTATTTGAACTAATACCAGAAAAAGCTATTATCTTATTAAATGATTTTAGATCTAATGAAAACATCTCATAATGGTTTTCTGTTAATCGATGATTAAATAATTTTTCTGTGTATTGAAATTGCTTAAAATAAGGTCTATATAGAGATGATTGAATTAATTTTTCATCGAAATAAGACTTTATTCGAGATTTCCAGAAATTCTCTAAAGAAGAACTCCACTTTATTGAAAAGTCTTGTAATTGATTTTCAACAGAGTAATTGTATTTTTCAATAAAAAAACTAATCTTATTTATTAAACTCTCTTTCAGATAATCATATACCCACTCATCTCTTGTTGTTTCTACTCCTCTCGAAAACAACTTAAACACAGCTTTCTCAGACTTGCCACTTTTTACCTCCTTATCAATCAAGGGTAGCAGTTGATCAAAATCATTATCTGATTGTTCAATCCAGTTATGTTTTTTATCTGGGATGATATGCTCGAAGCAAACATTACTAAATTTATTACTCTGTAAATAAGACAATTTAACTTCTCGCAACTCATGAACATGAAAAGGATCAGCATAGAAAGTTTTATTTCCAGTTGCTTGACTGTCTTTAACTAAAAACAGGATAGCAATACCAGTCATTGCAGCAGTACCAAAAATTGTATGTTTTTCACAGATAAAAATCCCATCTTTCCCTGATATTTTCCTGACATTACCACCTAAATCTATAAAATAAGCGCAAGTAAATTCTTCTTCAATACATTTTCTAAACCCATCAAAAGAACGAGCATCTAAAAAGGAAGAATTACAGATAAACGCTATTATACCATCTTTATTTAATCGATCAGAAGCCCAACGAATAAAACGAGTGTACATATCATAGACGACAATTTGATTCTGTGCCGTACCTTCTTTGATATAAGTATCTTTAATTCTTTTGTCTATTGCTGGGTATTTACGATTTGCATTATTGTCATTAGCATTTTGCTGCTTGGCATTATAAGGAGGATTCCCAATAATTACAGAAATATTGCGGTCATTTTGATTTTGAATCCGTTGGGTATTCTCCACCGACATGGCAAATAAATCCATCTGCTTGAGATGAAAAGCAGCATGGTCCAGGGTATCGACAAAACAGATATGCTCAAACTCTTCATACTCACCCATCTTCTGCTTGTAGGTGAACTCAATATTCAAATTAGCAATATAATAAGGCAGAATTGCCACCTCATTACAGTGCATCTCATGCTTATACTTGTACCGTAACTTATCCTTCGGTAAATACTCAATTAACTCCGTCACAAAAGTTCCTGTCCCCGTCGCCGGATCTAAAATTTCTACTCCTGGATCCGCCAACAACTTACCAAAATGCTTGTGGACTAAATAATCGACACTTTCAATCATAAAACGGACAATTTCATTGGGTGTATAGACAATTCCCAACCGGTCCGCCGCTTTCGGATTGTATGCTTTATAAAAATTCTCATAAATCGCCTTGAGAAACTTCTGCTTTTCGTGGTGGTTATAAATATTCGCCGCTGTCCGCCGAATTACCGCATAATAACGTTCAATAGTCCCTAAAGTATTGCGCTTGGTATTACCAGTAAAGAAAGTTTCAATCACTCCCTGTAATTCCCTGGCGATATTATTTTCCCGGTGAAACTGGGACTCATTAAAAATATTGATAAAAATATCCTCTGTCAGGATGTGCTGAATAATCATCTCTCGCACATCTTCCAGACTAATTTCTGGATTGATTGACTTGCGACAAATCTCTAAAAATTTGTCCCGCGCTGTCACAAAATTCCGATTCGTCTCCGATTGCAACGCAATTAAACCCCGCAACGCTTCCAAAATTGTTGGTAAATCTTCCTTAAAACTATCAATCGCCTCTCGAAAATCCTCAACCTCTGGACGTACATAATTGATAAAAGCATTAATAATCCCATCCAAAGCCTCATCATCGCGCATGGAGACGCGCAGTCTTTCCTCTCCTCCTTGAATTAAAACCGCCGTCTGGGAGTCTTCAAATAAAATATTGTCATTAGGGTAGCCTTTCGCTAACTTTTTCTCAATTTCTTCGTCTAAATTATCGTATTGATCCTTACTTTCCCAATATCCCCAATCTAACCGTAAAGCATCCTTAACCGTCCCGTCAGGATAGACAACTTTTCCCGACTTAGTGCGATAATCCAACTCCGGAATTAACAAAAAATCCCGCGCCTTGCAATAGTCATTTAACAAATTCTGAAAAGCGACTCTAATCGAAGTTTCCTTGCGACTTCCGCCATATTGGACAATCTTTTCAACTTCCGTCTGATACTGGCTGATTAATAATCTAGACATTGGCTTAGAGGAGGTAAATTAAGTAGTTATAATCAAATAGAAGATAGATTTTGGACTCTGATCCCCCCTGCCCCCCTTATTAAGGGGGGTGCCGATAGGCGGGGGGATCTACCCTTGATAAGGGGGGTGCCGATAGGCGGGGGGATCTACCCTTATTAAGGGGGGTGCCGATAGGCGGGGGGATCTACCCTTGATAAGGGGGGTGCCGATAGGCGGGGGGATCTACCCTTGATTGTCTTTAATCGGGATGACAGGATTCGAACCTGCGGCCCCTTCGTCCCGAACGAAGTGCGCTACCAAGCTGCGCTACATCCCGAAAGTTTTTAGCTAAATTATCATAGCATATTCGGCCTTGAGTGGGTCGAGACTTGCTAGGATATTACAGATATAGGCAAAAATTATCGGAGTAATTCAGGCGTGACGGTCAAACCAGAGTGGTTACGGGTAAAAGCACCGCAATGGCAACGAGTCGGCAGTGTTAAGGAGGTTTTACGCGATTTAGGCTTAAATACCGTTTGTGAGGAGGCTTCCTGTCCCAATATCGGCGAATGTTTCCACGCGGGGACGGCTACCTTTTTAATTATGGGTCCTGCTTGCACTCGCGCCTGTCCTTACTGTGATATCGATTTTGAGAAAAAACCGCAACCTTTAGACTCCACGGAACCCCTGCGACTAGCGGCAGCCGTGCAACGTCTTGATCTTAATCATGTAGTGATCACTTCTGTCAATCGCGATGATTTGGCCGATGGAGGCGCTAGTCAATTTGTCCGTTGTATCGAGGAAATTCGCCGCATTTCTCCAAAAACCACCATCGAAGTGCTGATCCCCGATCTTTGCGGCAATTGGCAGGCTTTAGCTTTAATTCTTGCTGCTAAACCTGAAGTTTTAAACCACAATACCGAAACTGTCCCCCGTCTCTATCGTCGCGTGCGTCCCCAGGGTGATTACCAGCGTTCTCTAGAATTATTGCAGCGCGCTCGCGCCATTGTTCCCGCTACCTACACAAAATCGGGGATTATGGTGGGATTGGGGGAAACCGACGAGGAAGTGCGGCAAGTGATGGGCGATTTAAGGGCCGTCGATTGTGATATTCTCACCATCGGGCAGTATCTGCAACCATCGCCAAAACATCTCGGTGTGCAGGAATTTATTACCCCTGAACAGTTCCAAGCTTGGCGCCAATACGGTGAGTCGCTGGGATTTTTACAAATTGTTGCGAGTCCCTTGACAAGAAGCTCTTATCATGCTGAACAAGTCAGAGCCTTGATGAATTTGTACCCGCGAGAGTCTTGAGATGGGGCAGCAATTGCTGAAAAGCTCGTCCTCGGTGGCTGATTTTTCTTTTTAATTCCGGAGACATTTCCGCAAAGGTTAAAGCGTATTCGGGAACATAAAAAATCGGATCGTAACCAAAACCACCCTCACCCCTAGGACTGGTGAGAATTTCTCCCGTACAGATTCCTGTGGCGCTCAAGGCAATCTCACCATCGGGACGGGCAATCGCAATTACACAGACAAAACGGGCCGAACGATCCTGATTATCTCCTAATTCTCTGACGAGGCGATCAATTCTTTCTCGATCATTTTCACCATAGCGGGCCGAGTAAATCCCCGGGGCATTTCCTAACCCGGTTACTTCCAATCCCGAATCATCGGCGATCGACCATTCTCCCAATGTTAGGGCAATTTGAGCAGCTTTTAAATAGGCATTTTCGGCAAAAGTCGCCCCGGTTTCCTCTATCTCTAAATCATCTGGTTTTAACTGCAATTCTAGGTCGATATCAGTTAAGTATTCCCCTATCTCTGCCAATTTACCCGGATTACTCGTGGCTAGAATTAATTTTTTCATTGGCATTTTATCTCAGTGATCAGTGATCAGTTACCAGTTATCAGATGTGAGGTTTCAGCTTACTAGACCTCCAGCTAAGTAGCTGGTTATAATTAAATTAAAAATGGATTTTAGGTTCGATCCCCCCTGCCCCCCTTGATAAGGGGGGTGCCGATCCCCCCTTAATAAGGGGAAAGTTTTTAATACCTACCTACTTAATATTATCTCAAGACTAAAAGTCTTTCTGGTTGATTAACCCGTATTTTTTCAGTGAATTGCAGATATCTACTGATAACTGATTACTGTTTACTGATAACTGATAGTCCCGCTAACATTTGAGCGTAGGGAGTTTCGTGGAGGTGGGCCTTATTGACAGCACCAAAAAGGGTTAATTTGTCGATAATTACCGATTTCATTGCGGAAATTGCCTCTCCTGCGATCTCTAATAAATCCTTATCCTCTGGCCCACAAATTTCCCGTTTTAGGGACTGCATATAAGCTTGACGCACTTCCGTATTAACATTAAATTTGCAGACTCCTAACTGGATCGATCGCCCGATCATTTCTGGGGGTAAACCAGAAGCACCATGTAAAACTAGGGGAATAGAAAGAAGTTGTCGAATCTGGGCCAGGCGATCGAAATCGAGACGGGGCGGACTTTTGTACTCGCCATGCACATTACCGATAGTTACGGCCAGAGAATCCACTCCCGTCGCCTGCACAAATTGCACTGCTTGCTCCGGATCTGTCATTTTAGCCTCTTTTTCGGCAATAGTTAACCCGTCCTCAGTGCCGCTAATTCGGCCAATTTCTGCCTCCACCACGGCCCCGTATTCGTGAGCGAGACGAGTCATTTCTTTGGTAAAAGCGAGATTATCTTGGTAGGGAAGATGAGAGCCATCGGCCATAATTGAGGTCATCCCCGCTTCTAGGGCCTCGTAGATGTTGCTGGCTTTAGTGCTATGGTCAAGATGGACTGAGATAGGAACCTTGGCCGAGCGAGCGGCCTCTAAACAGAGAGCGACGAGGGTGGAACTGCCATAACGCAAAGCACTGGGGTGAATTTGCAACATAGCGGGACTACGGCAATCCTCGGCGGCACTAATCACCGCTTTGACCCCTTCTAGGTTATAAACATTAAAAGCTCCGATCGCATAGATATTTTTGCGAGCGGTTTCGAGGAGTTCCTGAGTAGAAGCGAGCATAATATGGAAAATAACCAAAGACCACGACTACGGACTATAGTAATCATAGCAATTATCGTCGATTGGATTGACCCAAGGAAACTAAAGTAGGTTGGATTGACCTAAGGAAACCCAACTATAGACCCAAGGCAACCCAACAAAAAGATTCAGACGGATTTAGGTGTTGGGTGTTGGGTTTCGCTTTCCCTGAGAATTGAGAGGTTTTCTTTAACATACTTATTCGCTCAACCCAACCTAAGAAACTACTACAGTTGCGAGAACAGTTTTCGAGCATCGGCGATGATTTTATCACCCCAGAGATTTTTTTGCAGGGTTTCAACCTTGGCAAATTCAGGGTCGATTTTAAGCGCACTTTTAGCAAGTTTGATCGCTTTCTCCGTATTGCCTTGACGGTAGAGGGTAACAGCGAGAGCCAGTTGATTTTCGGCAGATTGGGGGTTAATTTCAAGACTTTTTTGAAATTGGCTACTGGCCAAATTTAGATCGCCTTGTTCGTAATAAATTAAGCCAATATTGGTAATCGCAATCAGATCTTTTTCGTCCAGTTCGAGAACTTTTTGATAGTCTTGGAGAGCTTCGGGATAGCGTTTCTGTCTTTTGTAAATTTCTCCCCGGAAATTATAAGAGTCCTTGAGCTTGCGATCGAGAGCGATCGCTTGATTAAAATCCCCTAGAGCTAAATCCCATTTTTGAGTTTTATAGTAAAGGGTTCCTCGCGTAGAGTAAAATGAAGCATCATCCGGCTTAAGCTCGATCGCCTGATTAAAATCCGCTAGAGCTAAATCCCATTTTTGAGTTTGATAGTAAAGGGTTCCTCGCGTAAAGTAAAACGAAGCATCGTCTGACTTAAGCTCAATTGCCTTATTAAAATCCGCTAGAGCTAAATCCCATTTTTGCCATTCTAGGTACTTGAGGCCGCGTGCGACGTAGGCATTGGGAAATTGCTTGATCTCGATAACTTTCGTGATATCTGCAATCGCTAAATCCCATTTCTTTTGTTGATCATAAATAATATAACGTTGTAAATAAGCCGACCAGTATTTCGGATCGAGTTCGATCGCCCGACTGTAATCAGCTAAGGCGATATCCGATTTTTGCTGTTGTCGGTAAATTTCCCCACGGTTGTAATACAGTTCTGCATCGTTACTATTAAGCTTGATCGCCTTGTTATAATCGGCGAGGGCGAGATCGAATTGATTTTGATCGCGATAAATATCTCCCCGATAGCGATAGGCTAACTCTAAATAAGGATTAATTCGGATCGCTTGACTTAAATCGGTGAGGGCCAGATCCCATTCTTTTCGATCCCAGTATAGAATTGCTCTAGCTGCGTAACCGAATTCGGGGTATGGCGAGAGTTCGATCGCCTTGTTAAAATCAGCGAGGGCGAGCTCCCACTTTTGTTGTTGAAAATAAACATTTCCTCGATTGTCATAACTACTAAAATAACCGAGTTCGATCGCCTTGTTAAGATCAGCGAGAGCGAGATCCCACTTTTTCTGGTGACTGTAAAGAGTTCCCCGCAACCCGTAACCCGCGCCGGAATTCGGATCGAGTTCGAGCGCTTTATTAAAATCCGCTAGGGCTAGGTCCCATTCTTGCCGCTCCGTATAGAATTGCCCGCGACTCTCATAACCGAAGCCGGAATTCGGATCGAGTTCGAGCGCTTTATTAAAATCCGCTAGGGCTAAATCCCATTTTTGCCAGTTGTCGTAAGCGAAACCGCGCATTAAATAGGCGACAACGGAATAGGGATTGATTTCGATCGCTTTTGTGAGATCGGCGATCGCTAACTCCTCTTCACTTTGAAAATTATAAAAAATACCTCTCATTTCATAAGAGTTAGGATTGTTAGGATCGATGGTAATTGCTTTGTTAAAATCCGCTAGGGCTAAATCCCATTGTTTTCGAGCCATGTAAAAACGTCCCCGGTCTCGGTAGGCTGGCGCGAAATTAGCATCGATCTCGATGGCTCGGTTATAATCAGCCAGGGCTAAATCCCATTCTTTCCGCTCTTCGTACACATCGGCGCGAGCTATATAAGCCCTAGGGTTATTCGGATTCAACACCAGAGCTTGATTATAATCAGCTAAAGCGAGATCCCATTTTTTTAGACCTCTGTATATATTCCCGCGATTGCTATACCAACTGGAGCGAGGAGCGATTTCTATGGCGCGGTTAATCGCTGCTAAGGCTCGATCGTACCGTTTTACGTTTTGTAGTGCCGACGATAGACTATTGTAATAGTTGGGATTCTGGGGAGAGATTTTGATCGCTTGTTCAAAAAAAGCGATCGCTTTTTCGGATTGATTCATCTGCTCATAAAATACACCCTGATAATTTAAAATTTCCCCATGAAATTCCGAACCTTTCTCGCGAGCGGGTAGGGTGGCGAGGGCTTGATCGAGGGCTTCGATCGCTTCCCGAGCTTTGTATTTGCGCCCGTAAACCCTTGCCTTACCGTACCAAGCTAAATAGGTATATTCGGGATCGTTTAATTGTATCGCCCGATCGAAGGCTTGCAGGGCCCGCTCGTCTTTTTTCAAGCGCCAGAGTTGATTTCCCCGCTCGATCCAGATGTCTGCGGAGGCGTTGGTTTCCGGTACTTCTACACTGACAAGAGTGCGATCGATCTGCTGCTGTTGTTGTGCTGTTAACTGGGGTTGAGCGGTAACGAAAGAAGATAATTTAACTCGAAATCTTTCCTGTAAACCGATAAAACTATTAATGGGAATCCCTAAGCTAAAACCTAGCTGAATTTTACCCTTAACCCCCTCGGAGCGTCCGTGAATACCGATCACCTGTCCTGCAGCGTTTAAGACTGGACCGCCGCTCATACCGCCGAAGGTAATACTGGTATAGACCATATCGTAACCGCCGCTCAGGGAACTAACCCTGATCGATGCCCCACTTTGGGTAATCGTAAAATCACTCTGTCGCGTGGCGAGAAGTCCTTCCTCCTGACTTTTCACTGCACCGCCGCTAAAGAGCCATCCCGCTCGTTTATCGCCGATTTTGGGAAATCCCGCCACAAAAACGGGACTCTCTCGATTGGGGCTATAGTTGGCGATTTCTGCGACCGGATAATTCTCGTTACTCTCGAAGGTAAAAATGGCCAGATCGACCCCTTCCTGTCGAATAATGGTTTTTCGGTCGAGGGGAAGGGTTTTGCCGTCGCTGGTGGTGAGGGTATAGGTGTAATCGGCACAGGTTTTCTCCTCGGAGATTTTCTCACAGAGGACATGATCGGCGGTTAATACGGTGTAGGATTTTCCTTCGCGGGCGATAATTGCGCCGCTACCGTTGGCCTGACTGCTACTATCGATCCGGACGGTGAAACCCTTCGCTTTTGTTTCTAATTGGGCGATATAGCCAGTATAGGTGGGGTTTTCGATGCCCGGTGAGCTTTTCGGTAAGGGTAATTGGTACGCGGTGAGGATTTCGGGCCGGATGTAGGTTAATAGGGTATTGATGGAAATGCCCCAGTTAACCGCTCTCATCTGTTGGATTTCTGCGTCTGTGGGTTTTGTGCCGTCCTCGTAGGTGTAGTTAGAGAGAATCGGATGGGCCGATCGCCCGTTAATGCCGATTAACTCATCCTCGAAAAAGATACCACCGCCGCTCATTCCCTGCACGACCTCCCCACTATAACCGACGCTGTAGCCCTCCCGGAGGGGTCGATCGCTTGTTTGTTCAATTTTCCCGTTATCGGTGGTGTACTGCCCCGTTTCTGCGGAATAACCGGTTACAGTGATATCTAGTTCCGCATCCGGGGAAATGGCGCGAATTTTAGCGATCGGATAATCCCTGGTATCGCTAAACTCTACCAGGGCCAGATCCTTATCTTCCAAAAGGGAATTCGGCGCGATCGAGGCTGTGCGGGTTTGGCCGTCGTGGGTTTGGATCTGTAGGGTGGTCGCGCCGCGGGTAACGTGAGCGTTGGTCAAAACGAGATATATACTGCCTTTTTTCCCGATAATGATTCCCGATCCCCGATTTATCTCGCTAGTAATCTTAACAGTGACTTGACGGATCGATCGCTCGATCTGCGCGTCTGGGCTGTCTTCCGCCACGATCGCCGGAGCAGAGAAAGGGGATAGCGCTTTAACCGGTACGACGGGCAGAAGTAGGAGACTTAGGAGTAGGGGAAAGGGTTTCAACATGGTTATTATGGGGAAATTCGGGGTAAAACAGCGAAAATTCTAGCGGGTGGGAACGCAATTATTTTGCGGGCCAGCAGATCTCGTACCACAGGGCGCGTCGCGATCGGCGAGTGGAGCTTTGGCGAAAAACTCCGTCATCGAGATATAGGTTTTATCTCCGGAATTCTGGAGGAGCATATCCGAGCTTTTCCCCTCTAGGATGTCCATGAGTTGTTGCAAGACTAAATCTGGATTGTCGTGGGGTTTAAGGGTAAAAAGTTGGCTATTACCATCGCAGGGATCGCCGGATCGTGAAACGCTGCAGATGATCGGGTATCCCTTCGCCCGGCCGGTGGTGAGATAGTTAAAACGCCCTTGATTATATGCTTCCTGGAATTTTTTCGTGACTTCCTCGCAACGAACTGGGGAACGTTTGGAGAAATATTCCGATTTCCAGCCGATAATCCGCACATTGCCGCTTCTTTCGGGAATCCAAGCGAGGGTAGCGGGTATTTTTCCTCCCGATGCGCGATCGAACACCTCTTTACAGAAGAAGGTGACGCGATTCGGGGTGGTCGATTGGCTGAAACCGGGGGCGATACCACCGAGGAGGACAGTGGCGAGGAGGCCGACGCAAGCGAGACGGTGGGAAATATATCTAGAGTTCATAGGGATAGTTCCTCAGAAAATAGGGATTAGAATCGTGATTAGGGTCAAAATGGGATTATTTAAGGGTTAGCGGCGGCGTTGAGGGTGTAGCGACCCGATTCACCCCCTTCGCGAGAGGTGGCCACTAGGATATAAACTCCATCGGCGGGTAATTCGGTTACAAGTCGAGCGTTAAAATCCCCGGGGGCGCGATCGACGCGCTGGTCACTACGGGCGACCTCTGGGTATTTTGTCCCCTCGGAAGATTGGAGAACGCGATAGAGGACAAGATAGGGAGCGATCTCGTTGCTGTTCATATCCAGAAGGATTTTCTGTCCGGCACGACCCTCGAACCCGTAATATTGCTCGTTTTGGTCTTTGGTCAAGTTGCCTTGAACGGTCTGACCGTTAAGAGGGAGGGCGAGTAACTGTATCCGCTCTTGCTGTCCTAATGTTGAGACGGTGGAGACATCGCCTGTTTTAACTGCGGTGAGGAAAGCTTGCAGGCGATCGAGGGAAACGGCGAAATTAATGCCGCTCTGGGTAAGGCCGATCGGGTTTCCCGCACCGTCGTAAACGTAACTCCCGATATTGACCGCGACGTTAACCCCCACCACTTCCCCCCGTGAATTCAAAAGCGGCCCGCCGGAATTGCCTTTGTTGATATTAGCGTTGTGTTGCACAATGCCTTTTTCGGGGTCGAGACGGCTGATAATGCCCTGGGTGAGGGTGTTTTGATAGTCCTCGTTTAAGGGTGTGCCGATGGCGAAAACGCTTTCGCCGACCTTGGCGGAGTTCGGACGGGCAAGGGGAAGATAGGGCAGGTTTTGGCGGTTATAGATCCGCAGGACGGCTAAATCCACGCCATTTTTAGCGAAGCCGATCACGTCTGCCGAGGCCTGCTGTCCGTTGGAAAATTTCACCGTCACCACCCGGGGTCCGTCCGCAACAACGTGGGCGTTGGTAATAATGATACCGTCGGGACTGACGAGAAAGCCGCTACCGTGGCCGCTGCCATTTTTGACGGTGACGACGGCGGGGCTGGCTTTCTGATAGACTCTAGAAGCGGTCTGCTCCTGGGCGAGGATGGGTGGAATGTTTTCCATCAGGAAGTTTCCTGGTTGAACGAGTAGGCCAGTGGTGGCCAGTAGCACCGATAGGGTGAAAGTAATTGGTTTCATCGGATTGGCTCCTCTTTAGTCGAGGGATACTTGCAAGGATGTTATCGTTGGTTTTTTTCCAATTATGCGATTAAGTTTTAAGTCCTCAGATTGCTTTTTTTACAAAAGTTTAGAGGGGGAGAGCGATCGCTCTCCCTTGCAACTTACGCACCTATCTGCCGTAGTGCTTCTATGGCGCTGTTGTACATTTCTGTGTTTCCCTGCTGGCGAAATAATTCGGCGGCTTGTCGTAAATCTTTGATCGCTTTTTCTGTTTCTTTCCGACTGTAATAAATAGCCCCCCGAATGAAGTAAGCCTCGGCAAATCGGGGATCGAGATCGATGGTTGTATTGAAATCGGCCAGGGCGAGGTCGTTTTTTTTCTGTAGGTAGTAAAGACTGCCCCGATTGATGTAAGCCACGGCCAATAGGGGGTCGATCTCGATCGCACGGTTCCAATCGGCCAAGGCGAGGTCGTGTTTCTGCTGTTGATAGTAAATATCCGCCCGATTGTTGTAAGCCAGGGCGTAATTTGGATCGAGTTCGATCGCCCTGGTGTATTCTGCAATGGCAAGGGCTAGTTTTTCCTGTTGAGTATAATTAATTCCCCGGTTAAAGTGGGCGATCGCTTCTTTGTAGTTCGCTTGAGCGATCAGGGTTTCGGTTCGCAGTTGGCTCCCTGGGATCATGATATTGCGGACGGTTCCGATGGTGACAAGGCTGAGTAGGCTGACGGTGGCGATGAGAGTAGAGGTGGGGAGGGCGAAGGATTTCATGGGTAGTTCCTCGGTGAGGGTGATTTGAGCTTCTACCTAATTCATCGGTTGCTTTTTTGGGAATATGCAGAATAGGGCGATCAATTTTTTTGGCGTTGTCAGATCAGAATAGGAAAGATGCCATGCAATCCTTGCTATCAAAGTAAGGAAACCCAACAATAGACCCAAGGAAACCCCACAAAAAGATTCAGACAGATTTAGGTGTTGGTTGTTGGGTTTCGCTTTTCCTTGAGAATTGAGAGGTTTTCTTTAACATATTTATTCGCTCAACCCAACCTAAGAAACTACGAAACGATATGATCGCTCTTTTTTAAATCCTACAGTAATCATTTTTCCATAGCTCCTTTGCTTCCTTGTAGCCTTGTTTGATTCGCACTGTGAATTTATATGTCGCCTGTAAGACTTTTGATAATCTTTTTAGCCAATCGCTC
>NZ_SFBO01000192.1:0-10244 GCF_007095705.1 Microcystis sp. Msp_OC_L_20101000_S702 | reverse complement strand
TTGGCTAAATAGATTTGTTTGTCTTTAAATTTAAAAGCAGACTTAGTAAATTCGGCACTTCCTCCTTGATGTTTTTTCTTAAAGTTAGGATACTTAGTACGACCAGCAAAGAAGTTAGTGAAAGCTGTTTGTAAATGTCTTAACCCTTGTTGTAAAGGTACACAGCTTACTTCATTGAGAAAGTTTAATTCTTCTTGTTTTTTCCAATCGGTTAGCATTGAAGAAGTTTGAACATATCCTACTCTTTCTTGTCTTTCGTACCATGCTTGTGTTCGTTCGTGGAGAGCTTTATTGTAAACTAATCTTACACAGCCCAAAGTGCGCCGCAATAGCGACTCTTGTTCGGGTGTGGGGTAAAATCGGTAAGAATAGGCTTTTTCCATGTCTCACATTCTAGCATATATTTTGTAAATGTGCTAATATTTAACAGTAAAGCCGTCGTAGAACGACGGGGTTTCAGACCCAAAATTTTCGATGATTCATCAACCCCCGGCGGGGACAAGGGATTTATTACCCCTAGAAGTTACCCAAAAAGGCTGGATTAATGATCGCCTTCAGTCTGTCTTTCAGCGTTGGGGCTATCAAAGGATCGTCACCTCCACCATTGAATGGCTCGATACCCTCACCGCAGGCGGTACGATCGATCCCAGCACCGTGATCCAACTCCACGGGGATAGTCAAGGACTATCGGGATTACGCCCTGAATTAACCGCTTCCATTGCGCGTAGTGCCGTCACCCGCATGAGTGGGGAGTCCTATCCCCAACGTCTCTGTTATCGGGCCAACGTTTTTCGTCGCCCTAGCGCCGGTTATCACGGTCGTCAAGTGGAATTCTATCAAGCAGGGGTAGAACTGCTCTTTTCTGGCGGTTTACTAGCTGATGCCGAGATTTTACTGCTCTTGGCTGACTGTTTCGATAGTTTGGCCGTCCCTAACTGGCAGATTATTTTAGGAGAAGCGGGTTTGACTCGTTCCCTACTTTCCCCTTTTCCGGGTCCCTTGCGGGAACAGGTGAAACGCTGTTTAGCCCTCCTTGACTACGTTAGCCTCGAAAATCTTCCCTATCCCAACGAAACCCTCCGGCAGCAAGCCCGACAATTATTTCACCTGCGCGGTAATCCTCACGATGTCCTCGCACAAGTGGCAGTATTAGCCCAGGAAGAATCAGCCCAAAAAGCCGTTAATAACCTTAAATCCCTAGTAGAGCTGCTTAATGCCGATCGCTCTGGGCCTTTTCCCCTAATTCTCGATTTAAGTCTGATTCAAACCTTTGATTACTACACCGGCATCGTTTTTAAGGCCGTTAGTGATCACCAGCAAAATCTCAGTATTTTAGGCCAAGGCGGACGCTATGATCAATTATTGGGCGTTTTTCATCCCCAGGGCCAATCGGCTCCGGGTATCGGTTTTTCCCTAAATATCGAAGAACTGCACGAAAGTTTATTATCAGGGCAGACTTTACCCAGTCAAGCTCCTCCCCTCGACTGGTTACTTATCCCTTTGGGTAATAACGCCCAGATAGCGACTTTTAGTAAAGCTCGCTCCCTTCGCACCAGTGATCCGAATCTGAGAGTGGCGATCGATTTAGGGGGTCGCAGCGAGGCACAAATTCGCACCTATGCCCGCGATCGAATGATTAAAAATCTCGCCTGGGTGCAAGAAGATGGTTCCGTGAGCGAAGAATCTCTCTAAAAGGGGGCAAAAGTGGCGAAAAAAAAGTACGGGCGAAGCATTCGGGCAATAACCTATCGGTGAAACCGTAGATTTTTTATCCGAATGCTTCGCCCCTACAGGACGCGGGCCGATGAAGACGCAAGGTTTTGAAGCACGATTCCCTCAAAATCTTGCACCTGTTTCGCGAGAATAGACCTCGTTCCCACACATAAACCAGAAGAGCCGTTCAAAAAACTTTATAAATAATATTGATTGGTTTGTTTATAATAACCCCCATTAATACCCACTGAAACCATAATAAATCATAAGCAAAAATCAATGTTAATAATCGATTCTAATCTATACCAGAGGTGAACTTGGGTTGGGTTAAAGCATGAAACCCAACGCTGACGGCGATGATTGAGCCGCTTCTTGGCATGGTAACGACTAGGTCCGTCCCAAGTGCGGGAAACGGCGATTTTAAAATTTTCACCCTTTATTCAGGAAAAAATCATGTCAACTCCTTTTTTAGTTAAGGATATCTTCCCCGGTTCCACTGGCTCCTACCCAATAAACCTAGTGGCAGTAGGCAATACCCTTTTCTTCCACGCCAAGGACGGCGTTAATGGGCAGGAATTGTGGAAAAGCGACGGCACGGCGGCTGGTACGGTTCTGGTCAAAGATATCTTATCCGGTTACTTTTCGTCCAGCCCCCTCAATTTAACGGCGGTGGGCAACACCCTGTTCTTCCGGGCCAATGACGGCGTTAATGGGCAGGAATTGTGGAAAAGCGACGGCACGGCGGCTGGTACAGTTTTGGTCAAAGACATCCGCCCCAGTCTCTATCGCTCCTACCCCAACCGTCTGACAGCAGTGGGCAACACCCTGTTCTTCACTGCCAATGACGGCGTGAACGGTTATGAATTGTGGAAAAGCGACGGCACAGCGGCCGGTACAGTTTTGGTCAAAGATATCCGCCCCGGTTCCTCTAGCTCCAACCTGGAAAATCTGAGGGCAGTGGGTAATACCCTCTTCTTCACTGCCGATGACGGCGTGAACGGTAAGGAATTGTGGAAGAGCGACGGCACATCGGCCGGTACGGTTTTGGTCAAAGATATCCGCCCCGGTTTATCTAGCTCCTACCCCAACAGTCTGACGGTAGTGGGCAACACCCTGTACTTCACTGCCGATGACGGCGTGAAAGGACCAGAATTGTGGAAGAGCGACGGCACATCGGCCGGTACAGTTCTGGTCAAAGATATCTTCCCCGCTGCCTTCGGTGGCGCCCCCAGCAATCTAACGGCAGTGGGCAACACCCTGTTCTTCGAGGCCTATGCTGGCGTAAACAACGGTTATGAATTGTGGAAGAGCGACGGCACGGCGGCTGGTACGGTTCTGGTCAAAGATATCCCCTCATTCGTACCTACCTCCCTCCGCTATCTAACGGCGGTGGGCAACACCCTGTTCTTCGCTGCCAATGACGGCGTGAACGGTCTTGAATTATGGAAGAGCGACGGCACGGAGACCGGTACAGTCCTAGTCAAAGATATCCGACCTGGTTCCTTTAGCTCCTACCCCCGCAGTCTAACGGCGGTGGGCAATACCCTATTCTTTACTGCCAATGACGGCGTGAACGGTGAGGAATTGTGGAGGAGCGACGGCACGGCGGCTGGTACGGTTCTGGTGGCCGACATCCGCCCCGGTTCCTCTAGCCCCGTACCCCTCAATCTAACGGCGGTGGGCAACACCCTGTTCTTCACTGCCAATGACGCCGTTAACGGTTATGAATTGTGGGCCGTGAGTACCCCCACCATCCCCACCCTCGCCATTGCCGCCACCAATGCCAATCAAACCGAGGGCAACAGTGGCAGTAAAGCCTTTACCTTCACCGTCACTCGTGCGGTTAATACCACGGGAAGCAATAACGTTAACTGGGCAGTTACCGGCACGGGAACCAATCCTGCTAATGCCACTGATTTTGTCGGGGGATTGTTACCCAGTGGGGTAGTAAGTTTTGCGACGGGGGAAACCAGTCAAGTAATTACTGTTGACGTTCAGGGAGATACAACGGTAGAACTGAACGAAAACTTTACCGTCACCCTCTCCAATGCCACCAACGGCGCTACTATTACCACCGCTACTGCCACGGGAACCATCAATAATGATGACTTTATCGGTACTTCCGGTCCGGACACCCTTGTGGGAACCTCTGGAGCAGATGCCATGACTGGATTAGCCGGAAACGATACTTATACGGTAAATGATGCCGGGGATTTGGTCATTGAAGCTCTCAACCAGGGAACCGATACCGTGCAAGCTTCCATTTCCTACACCCTTCCTAACAACGCGGAAAATCTCCTTCTCACCGGTACTGGTAATCTTAATGGCACGGGTAATGGCTTAAATAACCAGATTACAGGGAATAGTGGCAATAATAACCTCAATGGTGCTGCTGGTAACGATAGCCTCAATGGTGCTGCTGGTAACGATACCCTCAATGGTGCTGCTGGACGCGATACTTTAACCGGTGGGACAGGGACAGACATCTTCATCTTCCAGTTTGGTCAGTCCACTGCCGCAGCCCTAGACCGAGTTACGGATTTTGCTATTGGTACTGATAAGATTGACCTGCTTAGTCAAGCTGGTGGGGCCATTAATGCCCCGGTCGCTTTTACCCGGGCAACAGATAGCACCACGACCAACATTAACACCATTGTTACTAATGTCTTTACCGATGCTAATGGGGCAACAGCCGGAAATCAAGCTCTCGGGATGAACAGCGCTGTTTTAGTGCGGGACAATAGTTCTTCTACTTACCTAATTATCAACGATGGTACAGCAGGCTTCCAAAGTGCTAATGATTTGGTGATTAATCTGACTGGGTTAACGGGTAGTTTACCGGCGCTAGGTACTATTGCGGTCAATAGTTTCTTTGTCTAAATTAATGGGGGGATTAATTCCCCCCTTTTAATGCTCCCGTTCAAGTAATTTTGATACAAAAAAAGTTAAGAGGCTCTTCTCGACTTTGTGTTATAAGTAGCTGGTTATAATTAAATTAAAAATGGATTTTGCCTCTGATCCCCCCTTAGTCCCCCCTTGATAAGGGGGGTGCCGATCCCCCCTTAGTCCCCCCTTGATAAGGGGGGTGCCGATCCCCCCTTAGTCCCCCCTTGATAAGGGGGGCATCTGATAATTTTTAACGCCTACCTACTTAATTTTTGCTTATGAAACCGTGAAATACCTATCAAGCAAGACTTTTAGGGCTATTTTAACGTTCGGCGATGCTCAGTCGAGCCGCAGAAGAAACTAGAAAATATCAGTATAGACCTCGTTTCCACACATAAACCAGAAGAACCCAAATACTGATGGGCAGTCAGGAGTTTAAACTTGTGGAGAGACTGTAAGACTCCTTGGGATTCGTCTCAAAAAGCAGGTTTCTGTGAAGCAAGAATCTCCCATCACACAGCTTGGCCTTGTGATGGCGAGAGTGTCAAAATTGTGTTCAATTACTCGTCATCCCAGTCATGCCTTCCAGCGGTCAAGTGAAATCGATTTTTTTTCTGATCCTCTTTCTCCTCAGTATTCTAGGGGGTATTCTACTGGCTTCGCTACTTCAACAACCAGCGATCGCCCAATCTCCCTCCTCGGATACATTGCTAAATCGTTATCAAATTGGAGAGCAAACCTATCTAGAAAATTGTGCCACCTGCCATATTGCCATTCCTCCCAGCATCCTACCGAGTCAAACTTGGAAAAAAATCCTAGAAAATCCTAATTCTCACTATGGTATCCGTTTAAAACCAATTGTCGGCATTACTCAGCGTCTTATCTGGGATTATCTCAGTTATTCTTCCCGCCCTCTTAGGGAGACTACTTTTGTTCCCCTCCTAATTGAACAGTCCAGCTATGTAAAGGTTTTGCACCCTAGGGTCAATTTACCCACTCCTCTCGGTCACACCACCTGTGTCACCTGTCATCCCAACGCTTCCCGCTACGATTATCAAACCCTTACCCCCATCTGGGATGATGCAGCCTAATCAGTTATCAGTTTTCAGTTTTCAGATGTGAGTTTTTAGTTCACTGATTACTGTTTACTGATCACTGAGAGGGGGTGCAGTGAGGGTGATTTCGCCGATTTGGTCAGCTTTACCCATTAATTGGGCAGGGTTGTCGTTAAGAGAGATTTTAACAGCACCAGCATTGCCCGATCGAATATTTAAACTCTTTTGGGCTGTCCAAGTTCGTTTGGTCCCGGGTTGGAGATTGCCTTCGTGGACTTTTTTGCCATCGGCAATTACCCTTACCCAAGTGGCCTGTTCAATAGTTACTTCGGCTGAGAGGGGAACTTTTGGCGGAGGAGAAGGGGAAGGAGAGGCTACCAGCGCAGGAGGGACTACCGGTGCGAGGGAACCCACGGGGGAAGGAGAGGGAGTAACGGCAGGGGGATTAGAGAGAGGGGGACGGAGGAAAAGATAGCCAATACCACAAAATATGCCCGCCAGTAAGCCTAACCAGAGATATATCCCGAAAAAGGTCGATTTAGCTGGTTGGGGGCTAGTTTCTGGGGCCGGGTTTTCTGGTTTCACTCGTTCCGCTTTTGGGGCAGCCGGTTCAGCCTTGGGGATGGGGGTAGCTTTTGTGGGCAGTGTTTTCGGGATAGTTACCTCTTGGGCTAATTGTTCCGCACTAGGAGACAAGCGATCGGCTAAAGCTTTACCATCAATTTTTAGGGCATCACCGTAGCGTTTGATAAATCCCTTGACATAAATTAATTCTGGTAATTTCTCCCAATTCCCCGTTTCCAACGCTTCTAGCATTGGCAATCTAATCATCGTCACGGCGGCGATATCGTCTATGCTCAGGCAGCTTTCTTCTCGTTTTTGACGTAAATAAGTCCCGATTTCCTTGATTTGTTCGGCTTGTAGGGGACTGAGTTGACTCATAATTCCAGTCATAATCTATACCAACTTAGATGATAATCTCGATTTTGTTATTTTGGGATAATCTGTTCTCTAGAAGTTCCCTTTACTTTGTCGTCATTACCAGCGAAAAGGTTGCAAAAACCAGTAAAAATCGGCAATACTTGCCAAAGTTAAGTTTTTTATTTCAGGGTGACTGCACTGGCCGGTCAGTACATACATTTGTTCTTAATGCTTGTTTTTCTCCAACTCTCAGCATATCGTTAATTAGGGCTGGCTGAATAAATCTAAAAACCTTGTTGGATAAGACTTTTAGACTTTTTGTCAATCAAAAAGTATCCGATATGGGAGTAATCGGGGGGAAAATTCAGCTACTTTTTCCCTGAAAATTAGGTAATTGACTACCTCAAAATCGGTAAAACCCTACACCCTACACCCTACACCCAAGAAAAACTTTTTGCCGCAAACCCTAATTATGACCTTTATTCCCCATCCCGACGCCACCCCCCTTCACCTTACCTGTGCCGTAGTCACGGTGAGCGATACTCGTACCCCAGAGACGGATAGAAGTGGCCAAATAATTCAAGAGTTACTAACTCGATCGGGTCACGATATCGGCCTATACTTAATTATCCCCGATGAACCCTTACAAATTCAAGCAATTTTACCAGAGATTAGCAATCAAAATCAGATAAAAGTCTTAATTCTTAATGGGGGGACGGGTATTGCTCCTAGAGACACCACCTACGATGCTTTAGTACCTTTATTAAGGATTACTTTGCCCGGTTTTGGCGAATTATTTCGTTATCTTAGCTATCAGGAAATCGGCTCCCGTGCCATGGCATCGAGGGCAATAGCTGGGGTTTATCAAAACCTATTAGTCTTTTCTCTTCCTGGTTCCACTAATGCCGTTAAATTAGCCCTAGAAAAACTGATTCTTCCTGAAATTTTACATCTGGTTAAACAGATGAATGGATAATTGATAAGGACAATTTTCTCGGTTTTCTATGCTCGATCAAAAAGAACTTTTGTGTTTATTACAATTGGCTAGTCCCATTTTACCCGTGGGGGCCTATAGTTATTCCGAAGGGCTAGAAACCCTCGTCGAAAAGGGGATTATCTCCAATAGTGCCACCTTGAATGATTGGTTAGAGCGATCGCTTTGTCAAGGCTCGATTCGCTTAGAAGCGGCTGTTTTGCTAAGGGTATATCGTTGTTTTTGTCAAGAAGATTTTACAAAACTTAATTATTGGGACAATTGGTTATCGGCAACGCGGGAAACGGCCGAATTAAGACAACAAAGCTGGCAAATGGGGCGATCGCTGTTAAACCTATTGCGGGAGTTAGCACCAGACAGAGATAATCTACCGGAACAGGCTAATTATGCCACCGCCTTTGCGATCGGGGCAAGTCATTGGCAAATTGGGGAAGAATTAGCGGTTTTAGGCTATTTACACAGTTGGGCAAGTAATTTAATCAATGCAGGACTGCGTTTAATTCCCCTTGGACAAACCCTAGGACAAGCGCTTCTGATCGGTTTACAGCCCAGTTTATTAACAGCAACAGCAGATATTATCAGTTTAGCCGATGAAAACCTGACCAGTTGGAGTTGGGGGCTAAGTTTTGCCAGTATGAACCACGAAACCCAGTATAGTCGTCTATTTCGCAGTTAGCAATTTAGGGAGAAAAGCAGGAGAATGACTTAAAAACCAAATAAGGTATAGTATGATTGAAAAAAATCTTAAGTCCTAGTTCTCACTTTCTGAGTGACGGAGGGTTTTAAGGAAAGATGCGAACACTTTACCTAGCCACAGTGTACCAATGTTTAGTCAATCAGAAAAAATTCCCGTTTCGGTGTTAATTCCCGCCAAAGACGAGGAATCTAACCTTCCCGCTTGTTTAGAGAGTGTTGCTAGGGCTGATGAAGTGTTTGTCGTCGATTCCCAAAGTATCGATCGCTCGATCGAAATATCTACCAACTATGGGGCTAATGTAGTCCAATTTTATTTTAATGGTCGTTGGCCGAAAAAGAAAAACTGGTCCCTTGATAACCTGCCTTTTCGCAATGAATGGGTATTAATCGTCGATTGTGATGAGAGAATCACCCCCGAACTATGGGACGAAATCGCCACCGTGATCCAAGATTCCAACTATAACGGTTATTATCTCAATCGTCGCGTTTTCTTCCTCGGACAATGGATTCGTTATGGTGGCAAGTATCCCGACTGGAATCTGCGTTTATTTAAACATAAGTCGGGTAGATATGAGAATTTAAACACGGAAGATATACCCAACACGGGAGATAACGAAGTTCATGAACACGTTATCCTTAATGGCAAGGTGGGCTATCTAAAAAATGATATGCTGCACATCGATTTCCGCGATATCTATCATTGGTTAGAAAGACATAATCGTTATTCCAACTGGGAGGCCCGGGTTTATTACAATATTCTCACGGGTAATGACGAAAGTGGCACGATCGGAGCGCACCTCTTCGGTGATGCGGTGCAGAGAAAACGTTTTTTAAAGAAAATTTGGGTAAAATTGCCCTTTAAACCGCTGCTCCGCTTTATTCTCTTTTATGTTATCCGTCTCGGTTTCTTGGATGGCAAAGCTGGTTATATCTACGGTCGTCTTTTGAGTCAGTATGAATACCAAATTGGGGTTAAATTGTACGAATTACGGAGATTTGGCGGTAAATTAAACGTTAATACCCATGTTAATCCCCCGATTAAACCCTCGGAACCTCAACCGGTAGAAATGATTAAATAAGTCCTATGTCCCCAGAAATCCGCACCGATGAGGAAGCATGGCTAGATCTGCGTACCTACGATCAATCTTGGTTTGATCGCGGTCGTTCTAATCCAATTATCCTACTTTGGTGGTTAGTACAGGGAATTCTTTTTCCCCTCAGTTTGCACCAGATGGATAGCTTTCGCTGCGCTATTTTGCGGCTATTTGGGGCTAAAATCGGCCTTGGGGTGAAAATTCGCCCGACGGTAAGGGTGACTTATCCCTGGAAAGTGGCGATCGGCGATTATAGTTGGATCGGCGATGATGTGGTGATTTATAGTTTAGATAATGTTACCATCGGCAGTCATTGTGTGATTTCTCAAAAATGCTATCTTTGCACTGGCAGTCACGATCCCGGCGATCGCTCTTTTGGCTTAAAAACCACTCCCATCCTCATCGGTAATGGTACATGGATCGCGGCCGATTGTTTTTTGGCTCCGGGGGTAAAAATTGGCTCTAATGTTGTTATTGGGGCAAGAAGCAGCGTATTTGCCGATATTCCCGCTCAAAAGGTCGCTTGGGGTAGTCCCTGTCGTCCTCAATACGATAGAAAGATGAATTCTTATAGTAGTTAAGCTAAGAGGCATTTTTGGCGGTCTTCCGCTCGCTTTTGCCCCACTGTTTCCCACGGGACATATTAAGCTGTTCGTAATTTAATTAGCATTTTTATCGATTTTTGTCAAGATATATTTGACACAATTTATTAGAAAAAGGGTTTCTAATTAAAGAGGGCGAATGCAATTCGCCCCTACAATAATAATATTATTATTGTGCCAATGGTAGGGGCGCATCGCGTGCGCCCAGAATGTCCTAAGTAGGTAGGCACAATTATTTGGGCGAATGCAATTCGCCCCTACAATAATATTATTATTATTGTGC